>NZ_JABKCA010000010.1 GCF_013166655.1 Lentimicrobium sp. L6 | reverse complement strand
CAAAATAATATACTCATATACAACTATTTGTGAACTAAATGGGTAACCCTATATAAATAATAATCAAATAAAGAATATTTGAAATAAAAAAAAAGGATAACATTTCTGTTATCCTTTAGTACCCGGAGCCGGGGTCGAACCGGCACGAGTGTTACCTCACTGGTGTTTGAGACCAGCGCGTCTACCAATTCCGCCATCCGGGCGTGGCTCACTCTTAAAGAGCGGATGCAAAGATAAATACTTTTTCCTAATCTCAAACAAAAAAAAACATATTCTGCATCATGTAAAAAAGCCAAAAAAAACTAGCCAATAAAGACTGAATTAATTTGGTGATCCGAAAAATTAAATATACTTTTGCCGAAAATTACAGCATACTAAAAATCAGCAAAATAATGTCTGAAAAAGTAAATATTTTTACAGGAAGAGCCACTGAATATTTGGCAGAAAAGATTGCTAAGGAGTACGGTCAAGAACTTGGCAAAGTATCAACAGCAGTTTTTAACGATGGTGAATTTCAACCATCTTTCGATGAAACTATTCGGGGGAACACCGTTTTTCTTGTTCAATCAACCTTTGCTCCTTCTGAAAACTTATTAGAACTGCTATTATTGATTGATGCAGCAAAAAGAGCAAGCGCAAAAAAAGTAGTGGCTGTCATCCCTTATTTTGGTTTTGCAAGACAAGATAGAAAAGATAAACCAAGAGTTTCTATTGGAGCAAAACTGATGACCAACCTTCTGGTTGCAGCGGGAGTTGACAGAATAGTAACTATGGATTTACATAGTGATCAAATTCAAGGCTTCGTAGACCTTCCATTGGATCACCTTTATGCCTCTTCCATCTTTATCCCTTATCTTCACAATCTAAAGCTACCTAATTTAGTTATGGCATCTCCAGACACCGGAGGAGCTAAAAGAGCTGCCGCTTATGCTAAATTCTTAAATACAGACTTGGTCATCTGCTTCAAGCAAAGAAAAAAAGCAGGCGTTATCGAAAGTATGCAAGTGATAGGTGATGTGAAAGGAAAAGATGTGGTTTTAGTAGACGATATTATTGATTCGGGCGGAACCATTACAAAAGCTGCTGGCCTTATGTTAGAACAAGGGGCTAATAGTGTCAGAGCACTATGTACACATGCGGTTTTCTCTGGAAATGCAGTACAAAAACTGGAAGAATCTGGACTTAGTGAAGTTATCGTTAGCGATACACTTCCGATTAAAGGAGCTGGTAAAATTACGGTCTTATCAACAGCTGGAATATTTGCTGATGTAATAGATAGAATACACAATTTCGAATCCATTAGTGAACATTTTAAGTTCACTACACAATTATAAATTTTAAATAATAACACAATGAAAAGAGTATCTATTAGCGGTTCTCCAAGAGAGAACGTAGGGAAAAAAGATGCCAAGATGCACAGGGCTGAAGGTAGAGTAGTTAGTGTTCTTTATGGCAGTGGTGAGCAAACTCACTTCACTATTGAAAAGAACCCTTTCAACAAAATTATCTTTACTCCTGATGTATTTATTATTGATCTAGAGATTAATGGAAAAGTAATTCCTGCAATTTTACAAGACGTTCAATATCATCCAGTAACAGATGAGCCATTGCATGCTGATTTTCTTCAAATTATTGAAGGCAAGCCTGTAAATATCGACCTTCCTGTTAAACTAAAAGGCGTAGCTCCTGGTATCATCAAAGGTGGAATATTAACTAAAAAATTAAGAACCATTCCTATTAAAGGTTTAGTTAATGACATTCCTGAATTTATCACAATTGACATTTCTGGTCTTAATATTGGAAACAACATCAAAATTCGTGATATCGATTTCGGGAAACTTGTTCCACAAATCACAGAAGGAAACCTTGTAGTAGGTGTTAAAACCGCTAGAGGTGCTGCTGTTGGTGAAGAAGATGAAGATGGCGAAGGCGAAGGCGAAGGTGGTGAAGCTGCTGCAGCTGAATAAGAATCTTAAGAATCTACATATAAGGCATAAGGTATTTTACCTTATGCCTTTTCTTATATTACCATTTAAATCATATAAATAACAAAATGAAGTATCTCATTGCTGGACTTGGAAATATTGGTAGCGAATACGATTACACCCGTCACAACATTGGTTTCGATGTATTAAACCATATTGCAAAGGAATTTGGTGAAAAGTTTGAGACTGAAAGGTTAGCAAGCGTTTGTAAGTTTAAAACCAAAGGTCGTACTTTTGTTCTGATAAAGCCTACCACCTATATGAATCTTAGCGGACGAGCGGTGAAATATTGGATGGATGCTGAGAAAGTCCCTATTGAAAAGGTCCTGGTTGTTACTGATGACTTGGCCTTGGATTTGGGAAGCCTGAGGATGCGTAAAAAAGGCAGCCCAGGTTCGCATAATGGATTGGAAAACATCATACAAGTTTTAGGCAGAAATGATTTTGCGAGACTAAGATTCGGCATTGGTAATGATTATTCTAGAGGAAGGCAAGCTGATTTTGTGTTAAGCCCTTGGAAAGCTTCCGAACGACCAATAATAGACGAGAAAATCTCCATTGCTGCAGACATGGTGATTGCTTATGGTACTATTGGTATTGATAGAACCATGAACCAATTTAATAAAAAATAGCTTAGTCTATTTTTAATGGAAATCTTGCAAGCTCACTGTATTCCGCACCTTGGCTACTTAGCCTACTTTCAAATAAAACAACTTCATCAACAAGCTGTTCAAGCCGTACCGCTGAATGCAACTTAGAAAACACCTGTTGAAAATGAGCCTTATTTTTCAACTTTCGAATTCGAGCCACTGTCAAATGTGGCACAAAATTCTGCCGATCATTCCTATAACCAAACGACTCCATCTCTTTTGAAATTTTCTGGGCCAACTTCCCCACCTCTAACTCTGGCTCAACTCCTGCCCAAATTACTCGTGGACTATATTTACTGCCAAACAAACCAAATTTTGACAACTTCAATCTAAAAGCTGGCTCTTCCTGCAAAATACGAATTAACTTTTCCGCCATCCTCTCTATTTTCTCTGAGGAGGTATCCCCTAAAAACTTAAGTGTTAGATGATAATGGTCAGCCCTGATCCAATTAATGTTATCATCGTCCAGGTTTTCCTGAAAAAGAGAAACCCGATGCAGTATTTCCTTCGTCGGATTTATCTTAATAGCTATAAATAATCTTTTCCTCATTTATTCAGGAAGCACTAACTCCATTCCAGGATAGATAATATTAGGATCTGAAATCTTATCTTTATTCGCTTCATATATTTTTTCCCAATCATGAAAATCACCATAATGATCTCTTGCGATATCATATAACCATTCGCCATTTTGAACTACAACTTTTTTGGGTTGAGGTGGTACAACCTCTATCACTTCTTCTGCTATTGGTTCTTCAATAACTTCTTGTAAAACTACAGTTTCCTCAACAGGAGTTTCTGTTTTAACCGGCTCTTTTTCCTCTCCACAAGAAGCCAAAACAAAAGCAATGCTTACTAATATTAGGATGTAATTAATTTTCATGATCAATCGTTTTTTCTCTGTTCTACGTTTCTTTTCAAAAAAAGTTTTCAAATCATTAAAAACAGATCCAGATCCATATCAAAGCATAAACAATAAAACCAGTCTCCTGAGCATAGGAAACTGGTTTCGATCAAAAAAAATCCGCTGTTTTAATTCCCTTCTGGGGGAATTTGATTGTAATCCTGCGTAGGTACAGACTCTGCAGGCTCTATATTCATTTGGAATATTAAATCGTTAAAATCGTGGTCTCCATCTGGAAGCAATACATCTTCAAATGCCATTAATACATCACTACAATTATAATCATACATTAAAATATGTTGTTGAGTTTCGTTTTGGTTGAAAGCAGGAATGGTATAATGGGTATACAAACCATTGGTTACCTCTTGCCCATTCCATGCATTGGCTTGCATAAAATATCCTACCACTGTTCCTGCAGGGAAAGTACCAAGTTGATATATCTTATCTCCAGGCAGCAATGCGCCACCAGAACCTTCTCCTGATGCATTAGGAAAAATGATGGTCATAGATGATTGCAAGTCGGCAGCCGTCGTTGGAGGATTATTTTGGTTATAGAAATAATAACCAAATGAGTTTCTAAAACCCGCTCCTTCACTAATATAAGTTACACTAATTTGTGCAGGTTCTGATAATACAATTTCTCTGTTTTCATTTACAAAATACTCAGGATGATGAGTCAATGCATTTTGACGCTCAGGTAAAGTCACACCTAAATCAGACAGTAAGCTTTCACATAAATCATCTGGATTTGGCTCTAAACACTCAGGAATACCTTGAGAATCATAATCACAGATTACAGGATAATTTCCGTTTGCAATCTTTCTTAAGATTTTTAATCCTCCTCCACCTTTGGCAACAAATATCCAATCACCATCAGTTTGAACTAAATTAGCTGAAGCACCAGACTCTTGTAAGTCCCAAACTTGAACTGGTACAATTTCACCACTCCCACCATCAGGCAAAGTAGCTATATATAAACCATCCGCACCATTAGCTAAATATATATAATCCTCATCTTTTGCAATACCATTGGTATTTCCTGTGGTCAACATATTAGATGGAGATGTAATAACTTCGGCACCTGTATTTATATTATATCCTTTTAATCCATGCAATCCAGAAGCTACATAGGCAACAATGCCGCCTTCGTCTATATGAATGGTTGATTTTCCTTTATAGGGTTCTTCTACATTTTGGTGGTATACAGAAGTAATATCGTAGGTAATAGGATTTCTAGTTGGTCCTACATTATAGACTAACATCTGAGAGTTTTCTCCCGTTCTCAAAGTTATTTGCTTACTACCTACATCTAAGCCATTTACAACAGGGTATTTAGCATGTGTATACTCTTCGTTTGCCAAAACACTTAAATCATTTGCCGATAATTGAAACGTACCACCATGACTTTGTCCAGCAGTTACATAAATATAATCCGAAGAAGCAACAATACCATTTGCAGAAGCTGCAATAGTTCCATCACTTAATGATTTTGATAAATTAACATCAGAAATATTAGCTCCCAATAAGCCATTCTCTAGGATGACCTGACGCATTAAGGCTCCTTTTTTAAAGCTACTTAAGGCCAACCATAATTTCTTTTGGCTTTCATTCCCATTATAATCAACAGCTACCGCATTTACATCTGCACCATCGTATAATTCCTGAGAAATAATAGCTGGAAAAGCCGGATTCGATAGGTCTATCACTTCCACACCTCCAGCATACTCATCACCTTGTCTATTATAGCTAACATAAGCTTTATCATCAGATATTACAACATGAGTTGCACTCAAGTCATCTCCTAAGAAATTTGGCGACTCTACCTCAGCCACATAATACCAGGTATGCCCACCTGAGCTTTTGTCGCTAGATTTCTTTGAAAACATAATGGGCTCATTATAATAAGTCACCCTGCTCGAGGTTAAACTTTCTGAGTCATTATTAATAGTGAATTTGATTTCGTCAACCTCAGTTTCTTCTTGAGGCTTCTCAATTTTCTTACAAGATTGGAATCCTACACCTAGGACTAATGCAATTAAGAAGACAGAAAGACTTCTTGTGAGTTTAAATTTTTTCATAACAGCGTTTTTTTAATCATATACTAAAGATAAGAAATTTAGTTTTATCAAAACCATCTATTATTAGTAAGTGTAGCTCTTTAACTCGTATATGTATCCTTTTTAATTCTTTAAATTTTAAAGAGATCTTAACAAATCTAACATTCTGCCATTTTACTCGATTTTATTTGGAAAAACACATAAAATCAGAAAGCACAATGAAATTTAGAATCCTGAGCCCCCATACAATGGTAGTATTCCACGAGACCTTTGATTTTAAGCCATTAAAGGCCTAAAAACAATTCAATAATAATTAAATATTTTAATCAAAAGTATTGTTTATCAAAAATAATTATCTACTTTTGCACTCCGAAAAATGTTAAACTAATTACATTTAATAACATGTACGCAATTGTAGAAATAGCTGGGCAACAGTTTAAAGTCACTAAAGATCAAAAGATCTTTGTGCACCGTTTAGAAGGCGATGAGGGAGCTTCCCTAGAGTTTGATAAGGTGCTTTTAGTAGACAATGAAGGAGCTGTTAAGATTGGAACCCCTGTGCTCGAAGGAGCGAAAGTTTCCGTTAAAATTCTTTCTCACTTACGTGGAGATAAAGTTTTTGTTTTCAAAAAGAAGAGAAGAAAAGGTTATAAGAAATTTCAGGGACATCGTCAGAATTTAACCCAAGTACAAATCGAAAATATCGTTGCATAGGCATTGGTATTAAGTTGAACCCTCAAAATTAGAAAAAATGGCTCATAAAAAAGGTGCTGGTAGTTCGAAAAACGGTAGAGAGTCCCAAAGTAAAAGACTCGGAGTAAAAATATACGGCGGACAGTTTGCTAAAGCTGGTAATATCTTAATCAGACAAAGAGGTACAGTTCATAACCCAGGACTAAATGTAGGAATGGGTAAAGATCATACTTTATTTGCTTTGGTTGATGGTATTGTTGAATTCAAAAAGACTAGACAAGATAGATCATATGTATCTGTTAGTCCTATTGAAGCTGCCGAATAAGCTAATACTGTTATAAAAAATAAAACTGTCTTGCTTATTGCTTGACAGTTTTTTTATGCTCAACCTTTTATTTTGAGCATGAATCGTTTACATTTGCAAAAAATAGAAAACCCATGTTGCAAACAAACTATATCATTGAAAATCAGGCAGAAGTTATTGAAAAGCTTAAAATCAAAAACTTTGATGCTAGCGATATCATTCCCCAAATAGAAGAGAAAAACAATTTAAGAAAGAAACTTCAAGGGGAGCTTGATGCTAATCTTGCTGAAGCCAACCAAATAGCCAAATCAATTGGTTTACTTTTTAAAGAAGGAAAAATTGAGGAGGCCAATACAAAAAAAGCTAGGAGTGCTGAATTAAAGAGTCTTTCTAAGTCTATAGGTGAGCAAAAAGCAGAAACCGAAGTAGAACTTCAAAACCTTATCATTTCCTTGCCAAATATTCCGCACCCAACAGTAAAGCCAGGTAAAGGTGAAGAGGAAAATGAGGTATTATCTGAACATGGTAGCATTCCTGAATTAGGATCTAACAAACTTCCTCACTGGGAGCTGACCAAGAAATACGACCTTATTGATTTTGAATTAGGCGTTAAAATTACCGGGGCTGGATTTCCAGTATATAAGGGAAAAGGAGCCAAATTACAACGTGCCCTCATTAGTTTCTTCTTAGATGAAGCCGTTGATAATGGGTATTTAGAAGTACTTCCTCCACTTATGGTAAATGAGGATTCTGCCTATGGAACTGGTCAATTACCTGATAAAGAAGGCCAAATGTACCACATGCCAGCCGATAATCTTTATATGATTCCTACTGCTGAAGTTCCTGTTACTAATATTTACAGAAATGTCATTTTAAAATCAGCCGATTTCCCTGTGAAAAACGTGGCTTATTCAGCCTGTTTCCGTAGAGAAGCTGGTAGTTATGGTAAAGAAGTTAGAGGATTAAATAGATTACACCAATTTGACAAAGTAGAGATTGTACAAGTTCAACATCCCGACAAGTCTTATGAGACTTTAGAAGAGATGAAAGCTCACGTTATCGGATTATTAGAAAAGCTAGGACTACCTTATCGTGAATTACGCCTTTGTGGTGGTGATGTGAGTTTTACTTCTGCCTTAACTTTTGATTACGAAGTTTATAGTACAGGTCAAGATAGATGGCTAGAGGTGAGTTCTGTTTCCAACTTCGAAAGCTTCCAAGCCAATCGTTTGAAGCTTCGTTTTAAGGATGAGAATGGAAAGAGTCAATTAGCGCATACTCTAAATGGTAGTGCATTAGCGCTACCTAGAATTATGGCTGCTTTGATTGAAAATAATCAAACTGAAGACGGAATTAAAATTCCTGAAGTTCTACAGCGCTATACTGGTTTCGATATTATCAACTAATGCAAAAAAGGTATTTTATAAAGCTTTCCTATCTAGGTACAAATTATCATGGTTGGCAAATTCAGCCCAATGCCATGACTGTGCAACAAAAAATAAATGAAGCTTTAGAAATACTCTTAAGAGCTCCTCAAATGATAACTGGCTGTGGAAGAACCGATACAGGTGTCCACGCCAGTGAATTTTATGCGCATTTGGAAATAGATTTTGAAAAAACTCGGTTTCCCTTGGAACAAATGGTTTATAAATTAAACTCTATACTTCCTTATGACATAGCCATTCAAGAAATATTTGAGGTTGATAAAGATGCACATACCCGGTTTGATGCTTCAAGCAGAACTTATGAATATCACATCGTCACTCAAAAAAACCCTTTCAAGAAAGATTTGAGTTATCAGCTACCTTTTAAAAATGTGAATTTTGAAGGGATGAATGAGGCCGCTAAAATACTTTTTGAATATAGTGATTTTGAATGTTTCTCGAAAACAGGTACCGATGTAAATACCTTTAATTGCAAAATCATGAAAGCCGAATGGAATTTGGAGGAGGATCATTTATGGGTCTTTACTATTCAAGCAGATCGTTTCCTTCGAAATATGGTAAGAGCCATTGTAGGTACTTTATTAGAAGTTGGACAAGGAAAAATGAGTTTACAAGAATTTAGAGCCGTAATAGAAAGTAAAAATCGCGGAAATGCAGGCTGGTCTGTTCCAGGACAAGCTTTATTTTTAACTAAAGTTGAATATCCTTTTCTTAATCATTAGGAAATAGCCTTTAAAACAAAAATCCCAAAATCTTAAGATTTTGGGATTTTTTATGCCTGAATATTTTCACCTAGAACAAATAATTCAATCCGATATAAATTCCCGAACCACCATCTTTATCACTAACAACTCTACCATAATCCACTCCGAAAATGAAATTATGATTCATTGCTATCTTTAAACCTAAACCATAACTGGTATGTATACTTTCAGCCCCCACATCAAAATAATCTTCTTTATCAATAGTTGGATCATCAATTATTGCAATCTGGTCTTCTGTGGGTATTAACTTCACCACTTGTCCACCATCGAGAAAACCATTTAAACCAATATAAAAGTTCTGATTAAACCAATCGAAATAAATGACTTTCCAACGCAACTCTAAATTACCATAAGCTATACCATCTCCTACTACTCTATTTCTCTTGATACCTCTAAGGCTTCTTGCCCCACCTAATCCTTCTGAGAAAGCTCCTCTAAGAGCACTCGTAATAATTAATTGATCAGTATACCAAGGTCCCTTATTCACCAGACTTGATTGATAGCCGATTCTATAAGCAAAAGTTAATCGGTCTTTTACAATATTGAAGTATTGTCTGTGAGTTAAATAAAATTTAAGATAGCCTTCATCCACATCATTGATAAAGGAAGGAGCAAAGAACAAACCGGCTTCAGTCCAAATTCCTTTTGTAGGATGAGCGCGATTATCTCTAGAATCATAAACCAGACCAGCTTTTAATCCCATCACCATTCCACCATCTTTAGTTTTTGCATCTATCAATCCCCATTCTTGATATCTTTCATATAAACCAGGCATCGAATCAATAGGAAGCAAAAGATCATCGCCATCTTTTCCTTTATTAAATTTATCAATATTAACACTAGAAATTTCCATATTATAAAACTCAACACCACCAGTCCAATTCAAGTTCTTTATGGCTAATTTCCCCTGAAAATCAACTCGAGTACGGAACATGTTTCGTTTTTGCTTATAAAACATTCGACTTATGTAGTCTTCTACATTATCCTGATCAATCCATGCTTGATTATACACAGATTCATATCCATTAAACCCAATAAAATCATAGGCATCATCTGGAATATAGCTCATATCGAAATTGATTCTAACACCCTTAATCAGACGATCGCTTTCATAGGCAAAACGGAAAATTCCACTTCCCTTTGTAAATAAACTTCCTTCCACGTAAAACATATGATCGTATTCAGGAAATCTACTTCCATCACCATAATGATAAATGGATCCTAAAGCACCATACTGAAATCCGAGATCACTATCATAGGATACCACAGGTAGTGCCCCAAAGCTCCATCCTTTTTTAATTTTAGCAGTCTTAGTGCTGTCACTTTGCTGCGCAAGAACAGGCCATGCCAACAAAGCAATACTTAACAATAATAGTATTCTTCTTTTCATATATTTAGGTTTTGTTATTATCTTGTAGTTTGAGATTATTCTTATGTCGCTGAGAATCTCGCTTGGTTTTTTTTTCGAGATTCTTTTGTAAAGCCATTGTCAAATCAATTCCGGTCTGATTAGCTAAGCAAATAAGAACAAAAAGCACATCAGCAAACTCGTCGGCTAAATCTACTTTTTCATCACTTTTTTTAAAGGACTGCTCTCCGTATTTACGAGAAATAATTCTAGCCACCTCCCCTACTTCTTCCATTAAAATGGCCATATTGGTCAATTCATTAAAGTATCTCACTCCATTTTCCTTGATCCAAATATCAACGACTTCTTGTGCTTGTGCTATTGTTAAACTCAATGATATATATTTTTTTGATTGCTCGAATATAGGATTTTGTATGGAGATTGACAAATCTGAGACAAATTCGTTATTTAAACTCATTTTTTTTAATTCATCTCTAAGAAATTACGTTATACACTCATGTTTTTTATCCCTATTTCTAAGCTCATTTTTAGTACTTTTGCAAAAATTTTTATGTGATGAATCCAATCGATATACAAGTATCCTCAGAAATAGGAAAGCTGGAAGGTGTTATCTTACATTCACCTGGTCCTGAAGTAGAAAACATGACTCCTCAAAATGCTGAAAGAGCCTTATACTCAGATATTTTGAACTTAACTGTTGCTACTAAGGAATATGATGAATTTAGCGGGGCCTTAAATAAATTAACCCAAACTTTTGAAGTAAAAGACCTTTTAGAAGATATTTTGGGTAATGATAAGGTGAAGGAAACATTGATTAAGAGAATTCTAAAAAGTGAAAATATAGAACGTTACGAACGTCATATTACTGATTTAACTAATAAAGACTTAGCTGCCACCTTAATTCAAGGAGGTGAAATGGTAGTTAACAATTTGACCAAATTTCTGGATCCAGATCGATATACTCTAAAACCCTTGCATAACTTTTTCTTTATGCGTGACGCTTCTGTCTCTGTCAACAAGAGAGTTCTCATTAACAAGATGGCCAATGAAGTTAGGGAAAGGGAAGCTATTATCATGGAAAGCATATTCGACTTCCATCCTGGTTTTAATACTAGAACAGTAAATCCACAGACTATTGCTCGTACCATGAAAAACTTAACCATAGAAGGAGGTGATGTTTTAATTGCTAGAGAAGATATTTTATTGATAGGCCTCGGCCCAAGAACTACTAGTCAAGGAATCGATTTTATTATTGAGTGTTTAAAAAGTACTAAAGAAAGAAGACATATCATTGTTCAGGAGTTACCCCATAGTCCTGAATCTTTCATTCATTTAGACATGGCCTTCACTTTCTTGGATAAAGATAAATGTATGATCTACGAACCAGTTATCATGCAAGCAAATCGTTTTAGAACAATTATGATTACTATAGATAATGGCAAAGTAGATTCTATTAAAGAAACCGCGAATATCTTTAGTGGGCTAAAATCTTTAGGCATGGACATGAAACCTATTCATTGTGGTGGTCATAGCGACCCATATACTATGGAAAGAGAACAATGGCATAGTGGAACAAATTTCTTTGCATTAGCACCTGGAAAGGTGATTGGATATGGAAGAAATGTATATACTATTGAAGAATTAAATAAAAATGGTTTTGAAGTCATTACTGCAAAAGATGTGGTGAGTGAGAAACGAAACCCTGAAGAATATGAAAAATACGTTATCACAATCGAAGGTAGCGAATTAGCTCGAGGTGGCGGTGGTGCACGTTGCATGACTATGCCAGTTAGAAGAGCAGAAGTAAACTGGTAATATGGAAAAAAAAGGCAAATTATATCTGATTCCTAACACATTAGGTGAAAGCAATCTGGAAGACATTATTCCCAATGGTAATATTGAGAAGATCCTAAATATTAAACACTTTATTGTTGAAGAATTGAGGAATGCGCGCAGGTTCTTAAGCAAAGCGGGCTGGAAAGGAAGAATTGAGGAATTGGAGTTTTTAGAGCTGAACGAGCACAGTAAACCTAGAGATATTATCAGCTACTTAAATAACGCTGAAAAAGGTCAAGACATTGGATTATTAAGTGACGCTGGAACTCCTTGCGTTGCAGATCCTGGTGCAGATATCGTTTCTATGGCTCATGCTAAAGGAATTAGAGTTATTCCTTTAGTTGGACCATCCTCTATCCTACTAGCTCTAATGGCTAGTGGTTTTAATGGGCAAAATTTTGCCTTCTTAGGCTATCTTCCTCGTGAAAGAGGTCAAAGAGAAAGAACCATCAAGGACCTTGAAAATAAAATTTTCAGACAACATCAAACTCAGATATTTATTGAAGCTCCATATCGTAATAATCAAATGCTAGAGAGTTTAATAAAGACCAGTTCCCCAACTACTAAAATATGTGTTGCAACGGATATAACTTTGGAAACTGAGCTTATTATTAGCGATACTGCTCAAAATTGGAAAAAAAGGAAAGACCCTATTGATATCCATAAACGAAATACTATATTTTTGTTATACAAATAGTATAAACAATACAGAAAACGAAAAAAACCACTCCTAGAAATAAGAGTGGTTCTTTTTTTATAGCATTTTAATCAGTTTCTAGTGCTGAACTCCACCATCTCCGTGAACATGACCGTGAGATAATTCCTCCTCAGAGGCTTCACGCACGTCAAGTATTTCACCAGTGAAATAAAGGTTTACACCAGCTAAAGGATGATTAAAATCCATAACTACTTTATCCTCTTTAATTTCTTTTACTAGTCCATTCAATGGCTGACCTTGATCATTTTGCATTGGAATCGAATTTCCTACCTGAAGCATTTCAGTATCAATTTCACCTTCTACTTTAAAAATGTCTTTATCTAACTCAATAACAGCATTTGGATTAAGTTCACCATAACCTTCTTTACTTTCAATACTAAAACCATAAGAATCACCAGCCTTAAGGCCTTCTAATTCATTCTCAAATTTTGGCAATAAGCTTCCAGCACCAAATAAAACAACAAAAGGCTTGTCTTTAGTAACTTCTTGGATTAAGTTTCCTTGCACGTCATTTTCACTTAGGATATAAGTAAGGGAAACCACTGTGTCTTTTGTAATCTTCATATCAATATTTTCTTTTCGGTTACTTCATCATCTTATATCGACCTTAGAAGTCTCCAATTCAATAATTAAAAAATTTTGGCGAAGGTAGGGATAATTCATTAATTGACTAGGCAATTAAAGACAAGAAAATGAGCAAATTAAAATAAATGTTAAAATCAGAAAACCCATGCAACTTTTTATGCTTATTTTTGTTTTTAACATAAAGGAATTAATAACATTGTAAATCCCACTCATCATGAATAAAAAAGCTATCTTCTTCACCTTATCCTTATTTCTTATTTTAGTTTCTGCCAAATCATCAGATGTAATTAACCACCCAAGTCCAGAGAAAAAGATGTGGGCCAAGTCATTTATAGGCCAAAAAGCACCTGCCATTGAAGTGGAGGGCTGGGTTACAGAACCTGGTGATTTAAAAGGTAAATATGTGCTTATAGATATTTGGGCTACTTGGTGTGGACCATGTAGAAAGGGTATTCCAGAGTTAAACGAGTGGCAAAAAAAATTCGCCGACAAATTAGTGATTATAGGAATAAGTAATGAAACTAAGGAAAAAGTAGAACCCTATGCAAAAGAACATATTCAATATGCCAATGGTTTCGATACGCAAAGTAGAGTAAAGAACGAGTTAAAAGTAACTGGTATTCCTCATGTGATTCTGATCAACCCAGAAGGGATTGTAATTTGGGAAGGCTTTCCTAAACTACCAGGTGAAGAATTAACAACTGAGGTACTCAAGGACTTACTTAAATAAAATGAGTAAACCAAATAGGTGTTGGTGGGCTGGTGAGGATCTTCTATATCAAGAATACCACGATAAAGAATGGGGCAAACCTGTTCATGAAGATCAAGAATGGTTTGAGTTTTTGGTATTAGAGACATTTCAAGCCGGATTAAGTTGGATTACCATCCTCAGAAAAAGAAAAAATTTCTTTGATGCTTTTGATCAATTCGATTATAAAAAGATTGCCCTTTATGGTGAGGAAAAAGAAACAGAATTGTTACAAAATGTAGGGATCATCAGAAATAAGCTCAAGGTAAAATCTGCCATCAGCAATGCCCAATCTTTTTTAAAGATTCAAGAAGAATTTGGTAGTTTCGACAAATACATATGGGGCTTTGTCAATCACCAGCCTATTATCAATCATTTTAAAGATAAATCGGAAGTCCCTGCGAATACTCCGCTATCAGATAAAATCTCCAAGGATTTAAAAAAGCGAGGATTTAAATTTGTTGGAACAACTGTAGTTTACGCCTTGATGCAATCTTGTGGTTTGGTGAATGACCACTTGGTGGGCTGTGATTTTCGGGAGTAAAGCATGCTATCCAGTCCCTCCGAGGGCTATGAGCCCTCGGAGGGACTGGATTAAAAACTTTCCAAACTTTTTGGGTTCTGACGATGAACGAATATAAAATTCTCCAAATCTTCAAAAGCCAAAATCGCATTTTCCTTTTTAACCAAACTTGGTAATTCTGAAATAATATATTTGTAAGAACTAAAATTCCAATGTTCAAGTTTTTTTAACTAAACCAGCGCTTTTAGGATTATTGTTAATATACAGAATTAGATTCCTCATGTATTTCACAGAAGTTACTTTATTACGTTTAAATCTATCAATAAATAAACGTCCTCTTCTGTTATTTTCTTTATTAAAAGCCTGAGCATAAGAGTTAAATACACTTCCTATTTTTCTTGAAATGAGATTACTTAATTCATTTTCAGTTATTTTCTCATCTACAGAAAACAATTCTCACAATTCATTTACAGGTTTTATCTTTACTAAAAAGTGAAAATGATTGGGCATTAAACAATACACAATAATATCGTCGCAAGGAATCATTTTCTTATTGCATAATTCCAGGAAGTAGCTATAATTTCTATTACTCTTAAATAATTTGTCATTCCCAACAGCTCTATTAAAAACATGGTAATATGCTTCGGGTAGGAGTATTTCTCTTTGCGTTGCCATAGAAATAAGTTTCCATAAAGGTAAAAAGAAATCAAATTCTGATTTATTTCAGACGACAAAAAAATGCCATCACAAAAAGGTGACAGCATTTTTTATCATTGATTAAACAGATACTATTCAACAATAGTATTCCAACCATGTGTATCTTCAACTTCTCCTAATTGGATAGCTAATAATCTTTTGTATAATTTTGTTGACCAAGGGCCAGGTTCTCCATCAGTAGAGTAGGTATAAGTCTTGTCCAACTCTCTATCTACTATTTTCCCAATTGGCGAAATAATAGCAGCAGTTCCACAAGCTCCAGCCTCCTCGAAAGTTCCTAATTCTTCAACTGGAACAGATCTTCTTTCAACAGTTAATCCTATGTCTTCAGCAATTTGACGTAAACTCATATTGGTGATTGAAGGTAGAACAGTATGTGAATCAGGTGTTATATATTTTCCATCTTTAATACCAAAGAAGTTAGCTGGGCCAGCTTCATCAATATATTTTTTCTCTTTAGCATCTAAGAACATAACAGAAGCAAACCCTTCGTCGTGAGCTCTAGTACCTGGACGTAAAGAAGCAGCGTAATTGCCACCTACTTTAATGTGACCAGTCCCCAATGGAGCAGCTCTATCATAATCTCTTACCAATTGAATATCGACTGGCTTGAATCCTTCTTTGAAATATGGACCAACAGGAGTTACAAAAACTATGAATAAGTATTCATTAGCAGGCTTCACACCAACCTGAGCGCCAGAACCAAATAATACTGGACGTAAATATAAAGAAGCACCTGTACCATAAGGAGGAACAAATTCTTTGTTTAATTTAATCACTCTCATGATCATCTTCATAAATAATTCAGTAGGTACCTCAGCCATCATAATACCTTCGGCAGATTTTTGCAATCTCTTTGCATTCTCTTCCCAACGGAATAAACGGATTTGACCATCTTTACCTCTAAAAGCTTTTAAACCTTCGAAAGCTTCTTGACCATAGTGTAAAGCTGTGGCAGCCATGTGTATACTAACATGCTCAGAAGATGTGGTCTCTATAGAACCCCATTTACCATCACGATAATAACAACGAACATTATAATTTGTTTTTGAGTATCCAAAGGGTAATTCACCCCATTTAATATCTTTCATGTATCGATTATTTTATATTTTACGCTCTTGTACAAAGATAAGCAAAAAGGTAGCTCAGGATTATTGTTGGATAGAATTCAGAGTTTCTCGGACATGGAATTTGTTCCATGTTCTTAGTTTGAAAGCTTATTGTTTCAAACCTTTGGAATAATTCATCAATCTAAAACTATTCCAATAGCTCGTTTAACTTAAAGGTCTCTTTTACTTTTGGTCCTCTTTCTGTAGCTTCTAGCGTACAACATTCATTATAAATATCATGTTCGAAAAATAAGACATAATCATTTTCAATAGCCTCCTCATAGAATTGCTCTTTCTCTTGGAGTGTGAGTAGTGGACGCGTATCGTAAGCCATTACCCAGGGCATAGGAATATGAGCGGTACTTGGTAATAAATCGGCCATAAACACAACCGTTCTTCCATTATAGTTTATATGTGGGATTACTTGTCCATCTGTATGACCATTATACAATTTGACATTAAAATTGGGAAACAATTCTCCCTCTTCTTCAATGATTTTTAATTGACCAGACTCCTCCATGGGCTGGATATTCTCCCCTAAGAAGCTGGCTTTCTCTCTCTTATTAGGTTTTGTAGCCCATTCCCACTGCGCTTTACTTACCCAATAATTGGCATTTTTAAAGGCTGGAATGAGTTTTGTTTTATCTTCATTCCACTCAATACTTCCGCCAGTATGATCAAAATGAAGGTGGGTTAATACCATATCGGTGATATCATCTTTTGATAAACCTAATTTAGCCAAGGAAGACTTTAGAGTTTCTTCTCCATTTAAGTGAAAATGCTTGAGGAATTTCTCGTCCTGCTTGTCTCCTATCCCATTATCTATTAAGATTTTTCTATCGCCATCAATCACTAAAAGACAACGCATGGCTAAGTTGATCAAATTGTTCTCGTCGGCTGGATATTTCTTGGACCACATTACCTTTGGAACAACGCCAAACATGGCTCCTCCGTCTAGTTTTAGGTTTCCGGTTTCTATACTATATAATTTCATATTTTTATTTTTTCGATCGCGCATTACGCTAATTCTCACGGATTAATTTAATATAAAACCAAAGATAACTCAATTGCAATGAAATTCGTCTTTCTTTGAAATTATTAACGATTACATGGTTTAAAAATCTGCATAGATTTAATTTGTCTGCCAATACCTAAAAGGGAGCAAAAAAATCTTTAAAGAATAAACCCTATTATTGATAATCAGATTTTTGAACAAACTTTTCTTCGCTTCCTTTCATCACTCCTAACATCATGACGAGTGCACTTACTAGAATGATATAAAATAAGACGCCTTCGCTAAGTAAACCAATACTATCAGCCTCAGGAATATTATAAAACAAAAGGATGGTAATTAAGCCTCTCGGTGCTACATAAAACTCTAGACTAAGACTCTCTTTGTGGAAAATCTTTAAATAAGCATATCGGCTTCCATAAATAACTAGAAGGATTAATGAGCCTAGAATGATGACATTGAAATTGAGTAAAGACATGAGGTTTAAGGAATAACCAAACACAAAAAAGAAGATGGTTCGAATCATAAATGCACCTTCAATGGTGATCACTTTAAACTGGTCAATATGCTGTTTAAGCATGACATCTTCTGCATACTTCTTAAATATCCACCATTTAATTCGTGGTGCATTATGAAGAATCACACCAAAAATAAGAATGATCACTAATGATGAGAAATGCAGCATTTTTCCAATAACGAAAAGCAAAACAATCACTGCCAATAGCAAGATAAAACGAATCTGGAGAATATCTTTCTTGATAAACTCGAAAATGAGGATGGTTAAACCCACAGCAATCACAGTGACCAAAAACAAATCTAAGGCCACAAAACCAATAGATTTACCAGAAACTTCTGGGTTCATCACAAAGAAATTAAATAATAGAATCCCCAGAATATCGGAGAATATGGATTCGTAAACAACGAACTCTTTCTTTAGTTTCAATACATTTTCAACACTAGGAATAGCAATGGCAGAACTGATAATTGAGAAAGGAATGGCATTAATAATACAAGAACGAATTTCCAATTCTGGAACAAAAAGCTTGATAACAAAGGCTATTAAGCCTGTGGTTATCACCAGAATTGATAGGGCTGAAAAAAATGCATTACGAATGAGAGGAAGTTTCTTTCTGGTAAAATCCAGTTCCAAAGCACCTTCTAATACAATTAAAATTAACCCGAGTGTTCCAAAAAACTGAAGGCTCTGCTGGAGAATCTCCACAGAGTCGGCCAAGTCAGGAAAAGTAAAACGAGCACTAATCCCCAGTAATAAGAGCAGTAATACCGATGGAATTTTGAATTTCTTAGAGATGAGAGAAAACACATAAGAAATAATGACCAAAAGGCTAAAAGCAATAAGAGCGATATAGAATTGTTGTTGCATTGTTTTATTGAATCAGTTTTATGCTAGCAAATATAATTATCAATATGGTATGTTTCGTTTTTTATATAATGTTTAGCAAATTTTTACCTACTATACTTATTGAGCATATATTTATATCTTTACAAGAACTAATTTATCCAGATGAAAAAGTATCTCTTCTTTTTACTCGCCCTTGTTTTCGTTTCTTTTACTTCCGACAGAAATAAAAGCAAATATAATATTCCAATCTTAGCTTTTAGCACAATGGCTGGTGATATCGATTTAGATGGTGATAATGATATTATTGTAGGCCATAGAATATATTGGTTGCTCGATAGCCCAGTAATAACAGTGCTAGACAATATGCAAAGTGGAGAATTTAGTATTAGCGATACTATTAAAGATTTTTACGCCTATCAATACAATATTATTTTAGCTGATGTTGATAATGATGATTTTCCAGATATTATTGGCTTGGGAATAGATGCTTCTGAAGAAATCTCAGAAATGTTTATAAGAGTACTTTATAACTCAGGTGGTGAGTATAATAGCTATCAGGACTTTGCTTTAAACACCCATGAGCCTATTTCCGATATTGACTATGGCGATATAAATGGTGATGGTCATGTAGATTTGGCTATCACATCTAACCATGGCCAGTTTTGGGGAGTATTATATAATGATGGCATTGGCAATTTCTCTGCACCCGAATATTATGAAACGGAAGGTGCATATCCAAATTCCATTGATTGTGGAGATATCAATAGCGATGGTAGGGCCGATATTGTTTTAATCAGACAAAGTGTTGAAGTTTTTTTTAGCACTGTGAATGGTTTCGAAAATATAACACTTGAAGAAGGAAGTAGTTGGAAGCATGCTGCCAAGATTGTTGATTTTGACCTTGATGGAGAAAATGATATTATCACATTTGGTGGAACTCCTGTTACCCTACTTGATTTTTATAAAAATATTGAAAATAATAATTTAGAAGTTCAAGAAGAGTTTGTAGGATATTTTCAATCTTCAGAATTCCAGATTTGCGATATAAATAATAATGAATATCAAGATGTGGTGTTTGAATTATTAGATAAAACGGGCTATGTGATTTATTATAATCAGGGCAATTTTCAATTGGCCGATTCGCAATTTATAGCATTGCCAGCAGCTAATCCTGAAGAGCAATGGAGAAGTTTCTTTTGTGCCGATATGGATGGTAATGGATTTCAGGATATTATTTGTGTAAAAACAGTGGATGAGATAGTATCAGACAATTTAGAAATATTGTTTAACGATGGTGAAGGGAATTTTATTGAAAACCCAATAGCGGCAATAAACAATATCAATATAAACAAATCTTCATTATCAGCAAATCCCAATCCTTTTACCGAACAAACCCAAATTCATTTTACGCTGGAAAAAGCCTCTTTGGTTTTATTGGAAATATTTAACCTAAAAGGAGAACTAGTATGGCAATTAGAGAAAAAATATACTGCCGGAAAACAAAGCATCCTCTGGAATGGAAAAGACCAAAATGGGAATAATTGCAAACCTGGGGCTTATATTATAAAAATTTTAAACGACCATAAAACGCCAAATACTATTCAAATTATTAAACAATAAAAAAAACGTATTATGAAAAAACTATCCTTAATTTTATTTATGAGCTTTTTTAGTTTCATTTCAATAAACCTGAAAGCACAATTCACACAACAACAAGCTATTAACTTGGTGTTAAACCAAATACTGGATCAAGAACTCAATAAAATTGATGTTTATATCTCCCAAGCTCCAGTATCTAATCAAACTACTATTTCATTATGGGATAATACCAGTGTTAATCTGTTATATGCCAATAATTGGATTTGTTTTGTTGACGATTGGCCTTTTGCTAATTGGGCCCATCAATGCCGCTATATTATTATTGATGCAGCTAGTGGCAATTATCAGATACAAAATAAAAAATTCTATCCATTCGATTTGGAAACGAGCTATACCTCTATATCGCAATTGCCTAGACCAATAATAACAAGCCTCCCACCTCAACCTGATATTGTTACCAATAAAGCAGAACCGAATGCTAATTTGTATGCTATTATTATTAACGGATATCCAGATACTAGAATCCGTAAAGAAATAGTATATGATATATTGAGAGATGAGGGGATAATCTAATACTAATTTCATTTTTTCCTCATTATGTGAATCAAAGCCACTTAGAAAAAGCATAAGCGCCCTGATAGAATACTAAAACTAGTTTTTCTTTATTTAGAATTCACCAAAATAAGCTGTAAAACTCATAAATAATATTAATTTTGCTTTAATGGGAGAAAACAATACATACGAACAATTTGAGTTGACTCGAGAATTTATTGAGGAACTTCAGCAAAACATTGAATTTGAGCAAAAAGATCAAATCATTGCCATGTTGGAAGATCTTCATCCTGCTGATATTGCAGAGATATACGAGGAACTTAATATTGATGAAGCTAAATTTACATTCTTGCTGCATGAGCAAGAAGTAGCAGCTGATGTTTTAGCAGAATTAGAAGAGGATGATAGAAAGAAGTTCTTAAAAGCCTTCCCTGCTAGTATTCTTGCCAAGCGTTTTATCGAGAACATGGATTCCGATGATGCAGCCGACCTAATCCAGGAATTACCAGAAGAAAAGCAGGAGCGTGTTCTTTATCACATGAAAGATGAAGAGCAAATTGAAGACATTAAGGAGCTTTTAAGCTATGACGAAGACAGTGCTGGAGGACTAATGGCCAAAGAGTTATTCTTGGTTAATCAGGAATCTACAGTTCGTCAGTGTTTGGTAGAGCTTAGAAAACAAGCCGAAGAAGTTCACGATGTATACTATATTTATGTAGTTGATGATGCCAATATATTAATAGGTACGCTATCCTTAAAATCTCTATTAATTGCTTCAGCTCAAACTAAAGCCAAAGACATTTGTAATACCGATATCATCAGCGCCCAATTAGATGAAAAATCGGAGGAGGTTGCTTTGATGATGCAGAAGTATGACTTGGTAGCATTGCCAGTTGTTAACAAGACTGGAGAGTTAATGGGTAGAATTACCATTGATGATGTGGTGGATGTCATTAAAGAAGAAGCAGAAAAAGATTACCAGATGATTTCTGGTTTGACCGATGATGTGGAGTCTAGCGATAGTGTTTATCGTTTGACACGTGCTCGTTTTCCTTGGCTACTCATAGGACTCTTTGGCGGAATTATTGGAGCAGGAGTTATTGGTCATTTTGAGGGCGATATTGCAAAATATGCTGGCCTAGCTTTATTCCTTCCTCTCATTGCCGCAATGGGTGGTAATGCTGGAGTACAATCTTCTTCTATCATAGTACAAGGAATTGCATCTGGCGATATGGGAATCGATAGCATAGCAAAAAAACTGGTCAAAGAATTAGCAGTATCCTTTGTTAATGGAATTATCCTTTCTATGTTAATATTCACCTACAGTTATTTCTTCCACGACTCATTCCCCTTAACTATTTCTGTAAGTATTGCACTGTTTATAGTCATCATATTTGCCTCTCTTTTTGGCACCCTAGTACCCATGCTTTTAAATAAATTTGAAATAGATCCCGCCTTAGCTACAGGTCCATTTATCACCACTGTGAACGATATTATGGGACTATTGATTTATCTTTATATTGCTCGTATGGTATTTTTAGTTTGGGTTTAGTAACAGCTCAGCAATAAACCTGACTTTACTATAAACTGGATCAATAAAGATTGTGAAAATCTAAACCATTTTTGCCTTGACTAACAGTCATGATCTATCTCCCCACTCATTTCTTGTTTAATTCTTCAAGATTGACAAACTTAAAATAGGGCATATAAACAACTAGTGAACAACCTGTTAGCGACACACCATTAATAACGTGCTTTCAAATATTCAATCCACTCCTGTCCTTCTAAACTACCAAATACATTTTCGGCAGTAATAATGAATTTCTCAAAGGTGATAGGAAAGAAATAATCTCTTTTTGATTCTCTGAGACATGTAGTATACTTCTCAGAAGCTTCAGCCTGGTAGGTATTGCCTTCAGGATAAATATGGACTGAACGGAAATCGTTTAATTGCTTATTGGCAGCTAGTTTTAATCCTAGCAAATGGTTTCTCCACAACTGCTTCAACTGATCTGTCCGTAACTCGTTTACTTTTTCAGTTACAAAGAAATAACTATCTCTAGTTAATACATGGTAGATAGAATCCTCTTGTTCGAACATCCTGGCTTTTTCTCGTTTATCATAAGGATAAGATTTCTCGGCATATTTAAATCCAATTCCTAAAGCACATTTACTTTCTCCGCTTTCATATTCTATATAAGCATCAAAACTGGTATTATCATCCAATAATTCATGTTTCTTCATATCAGAAGCAAAGTCGATCTTGATGCGATTTACTTTATCCACTTGAATCTTATTAGAAAACAAGGTTTCGAGGAAAGTATTCACTAAATCGGGCTGCTCATTGCGCAGTTTCTCCAATGGAAAAATGAAATTATAAGGGATATGCTTACTATCTACTAAGTTCACCATATCGGAGCTCACAAAGTTAACTCGTTCTCCTTTATTCTCCTTGGCCCACTCTCTTAAAGCTTGCCACTCTTTTGGGTTATTATGACAGTAAAAATTTCCTCCTTTTTGGGCATCAGAATCATGTAAAAAGTTTTCATACTCCTTGTTCTTCTTACCATATGTACCAGATTTAGTAAATCCGAGACTCTTCTTAAAAGCAATTTGCTTATCCTTTGCTATATCTTTCCAATTCGATGCCATCTTCTACTTCTTTTATTTGATTCATTTTATCTTGTCACTAAACAAGCGCGCAAAAGTATACAATATTTATAGAACTTCTTTAAAATCAATAATAAAATCGAACAGTAAAAAAAATCATCGCATAGAATGCTGTGTAATGAAGAAATTCATCACTGATTAGTTAATCTCACTATTGTCTATAAAGTTAAGTTTATAATAACATGATAGCTAAAAAACATACTGAATTTCTGAAAAATATTAAAGACAAGTTAGTTTGTAATTTGTAGTAATCGCAGATAAAATGGCTTAGAGCTGGTGTTATACAATGGGTATTATTCACTAACTTTGCCAAAAAAAATAGCACAATGGAGTTGAAATTAAAAAGACCAATAGCCTTTTTAGATTTAGAAACCACAGGAATAAAAGTGGCAACTGATAGAATAGTAGAAATCAGTATCGTAAAGATTCATCCCGACGGAAAAAAGGAAATTAAAACCCGAAGAGTAAATCCTGAGATGCCCATCCCTGTTGAAACATCAGAGATTCATGGTATTTATGATGAAGATGTAAAAGATGAACCTAACTTTAAAGCTTTAGCCAAAAGCCTAGATGCATTCCTCAAAAACTGTGATTTGGCTGGTTATAACTCCAATAGATTTGACATTCCTCTTCTAGCTGAAGAATTTCTGCGTGCCGGTGTTGACTTCGATGTAGAGAACAGATATTTGGTGGACGTTCAAAATGTCTTCCATAAAATGGAACAAAGAACATTGGTGGCTGCCTATAAATTCTATTGTGAAAAAGAACTTATAAATGCACATAGTGCCGAAGCAGATACCATTGCAACTTTTGAGATTATGGAAGCCATGCTCGACAAGTACGAAGGAGTAGAATTCACCGATAAAAAAGGAAATGTAAGCACTCCTGTAGTAAACAATGTGAAAGCCTTAAGCGAATTCTCCACTGTGAATAGAAATGTGGATTTAATAGGCCATATTGTTCTAAATGATAATGACGAAGAAATCATCAATTTCGGAAAACATAAAGGCAGATTAGTAGCAGAGGTATTCAAAACAGAACCTAGCTATTATGATTGGATGATGCGCGGTCAATTCCCAGAATACACCAAGAAAGTCATTACTAAACTAAAGCTCAAAAGCGCTAGTCAAGGGAATATGAAGTTGTCTTAACAACTCCTACTCCACCGAAAAATAAGACTCTAAATCTTTCAAAGTAGATTCACTGGTTTTAATATCATGAACCAGTTCTCCTTTATCTAAAACTACTATTCTATCACATACTTCGGTCACGTGGTTTAAATCGTGACTAGAAATGAGCATAGTTACTTTCTGGTCTTCTTGCATACTACGTAAAAGCTTTTTCAAACGGATTTGAGTACTAGGGTCCAAATTAGAAAAAGGCTCATCTAGAATCAAAACTTCCGGCTGTGTCATAATAGCTGCGGTGATGCCTATCTTTTTCTGATTTCCTTTGGAGAAATCCCTGATATACTTCTTTTTGCCTAAAACTTCCCCATCGAAAAATGGTTCAAAACCCTTCATGAAATCTTCAATATCTCCTTTGCTCAATCCATTGATAGCACCCACAAACTCAAAATACTCTTCAGCAGTAAGGAAATCGATAAGAAAACCCTCATCTAAATAGGAACCAGTATAAGCTTTCCAATGTTCAGAACCTGCCACACTAGTATCTTTGGAATAAATTTCGCCTGTATGCGCTTTGATTAAATCGAGGATTAATCTAAAAAGGGTAGTTTTACCTGCTCCATTATTACCAACTAAGCCAAAGCTCTCCCCTTTTTTAATTTCTAATTGTGGAATGTTTAAAACAGTTTCACCACTATATTCTTTTGATATTTGTTTAATATTCAACATCACTTGTATTTTTAAATTATTGACGATAACCTTCTGCAATTCCATATCTTTTCTCTTGGAAATGTTTTACAGCTAAGTTGATAAAATATTTATGGAAAATCATTCCTAGAATTCCAAGTAGACTCAAAAACATAACGCCTACTTCGTATCCAAAAAAGGCTTTAATGGGCGCATAAATAAGCATGGGGATAATTAATAAGGGAAGAACAATCAGAAAATTATTGATGCCCACGCCTTGATAGTTCATCATAGCTCCTTTGCTTAAATCCATTCGCTTTTTATTATACGAAGCCGTATATAGCAGCAATAGCGCATTCACGCCAATATTATAAATAAGTGCGGCGATATTTAAATAGAAAATCTCCATTCCGAAATAAATATAGGGGATGGTGAAGAAATATAATACCACAGAAACTATCACCATTAAATAATACTTGGCTTTAAAATAATCATAAAAGCTGGTTTTAGAGCTCAATATGAAATCGAAATGCGCACTTTCCCATGCCATAATATACTGTCCGTAAGCCATTAAAAAACCTCCCGTGATAAATAAACCCACAAACACCAACCAACCCGATTTTGTATTATAAATCTCATTGGGATAAAATATCAAACCATATAATAAAAACATGGGGATAAGGAATAGAACCGTTCTGGAGCGTTTATTTCTAAATAATAAACGAACTTCTTTTAATACCAACTCCCCTACTACTCCAAATTCTTTAAGCTTTACAAAAGAATCGCTTAAGCTATGATCAGATTTTTCTTTTTGTGAAAGATCCTCCACATATATAATGCTTTTAATAAAAAAGATATTATAAAAATACCAGAAAAGAAGAGCCACAACAGGAACAATGATATATAAAGGCTGAACTAAAAGCCCCATAAAAAACCACTCACTTATATTGGAGATAGAAAAAATATCATAGTTATCGAGAAGGAACAAACTGGTAATTATTGCTATTAAAACAAAACCTAACCAAGGCTTCCCCGTACTTTTTCTTTTCAACCAAATCAGCTTAAAATTCAAGGCCCATTCGAAAAATAGTATTCCAAAAAACCAAATCATAGCGGAGGGCATGCCATGAAATTCGGCCACCCATTTTAAAGTAAAGGGCAAGAAAATCAGAACTGGCATCCAGTTGAAAAAGTTAGTCATAGAAGACAGGGTGAGATAAGAAGCTAAGGAGCTGCGTTTCACGGGCAAATGCAAATAGGGTATGGCTTGCATCGCAGGAATGGTTTGCATAAAAAACCGCATCACAAAAACAATCAGGAAGTAATATATTAAACCTCCACTCGCCACTGCTTCGGGGTCTTTGTCTTTTACTACTTCGAGTAAAATCTGATCTAAGAAAATACCTAAGATAACAATATAGGAAAGCAAAATGACTAATAAAAAACCAATAAAGATGTTTAACCCTAGGTTCTTTTGCCAAATACTGCTGCGGCGTGCCGACTTCCATTGATGAAGAATAAACCACTTGAACATAAGCTGATATTTCTTTGTTAATGTTTAAACAAAGCTATAAAAAATTGATTGAAATCAAATTTTATTTTTAGGGTTCTCGATTTACTCTTTTTACCTGAATCACTTGTAATACCAACAGTTTGGATAGATTCTTATTAGCCCTCCTCTATTTGTAGTTCAAAATAGAAGCGATGTATTATTAGCAGATACCATAGCACTAAAACCACAAATAAACTTAGTTTTAAGAATAATAATCAATTCTAATTTTTAAAGACTCCTCTAAAATCAGAACCTGTAGGCTCTTGGAAAACTCTAAGGTCGAATTCTGGGATGGCTGCTAAAATATGATCAAAGATATCTGATTGTATGGCTTCATACTCTACCCAAGATTGTATGCGACTAAACACATAGATTTCCATAGGAATACCTTTTTCCGAAGGATCTAGCTGACGCACGATAAAAGTCATATCATTATGAATCTCAGGTTTATTTCTAAGATAGCGTACTAAATATGCTCTAAATACACCAAGGTTGGTCTGGCGGCGCCCATTTACTTTAACTCCAGAATTAATTTTGGCTTTCGTGTTATACTCCTTCAACTGCTTCTCTGTGCTATCCACATAATCAGCCAAATAGTCATAAGTTTTAAACTTGTCTATCATTTCTTGATCACAAAACTTCACAGTCGTCATGTCAATATTAATGGAACGCTTAATTCTTCTTCCACCAGACTCCTCCATTCCTCGCCAATTTTTCACCGACTCAGAAACCAAAGAATAAGTAGGAACGGTAGAAATGGTTTTATCCCAATTTTGAACTTTAACGGTGGTGAGCGAAATATCAATTACAGTTCCATCGGCATTATGCTTAGGCAGACTAATCCAGTCCCCTTCTTTTACCATATCTAAAGCTGAGAGCTGAATTCCACCCACAAAACCTAGGATGGCATCTTTAAAAATTAATATGATGATGGCAGAAGCCGCTCCCAAACCAGCTAATATAGCTCCTGGTTCTTTACCCAAAAGAAAGGAAATGATAACAATGGTGGTGATGATATAAACTATAATTTTCAAGACCTGAGAAATCCCTTTAATAGGCAATCTTTTATTCTTGGAAAGGAAAGTTACAATATGTGCCAATACTCCAATAATGGAGTTAATGATCATGGCGCTTACTATTGCAAAATAAATATCCAGCATTAAATTAACCACAGAAAGCAAACCTGGAAGATTGGCTAATATATGGTCTACCGAATAATCCATGATAATACCTGGTGCCAAATAACTGGCTTTATGTAATACCTTATGATTCAATAATAAATCATCCCATTGGTTTTTAGTTTTACTGATGGCTTTAATCAATACCACTCTCAATAAAAAGCGAACCAAATAAAAGAAAATCACTGATAGAACAAAGGCTATCAATAGTTCACTATAATTGGCATAAACCTCACTAGTCTCATCGGAGAATCCCAAATAAGAATAGAATTTTGCTAAATACGGATCGAAATAATCATAGAAAGAATACAACATAATGGGTCATTTTTTTGCAAAGCTAATGAAATGTCATAAAAAAAAGCAATCCATATAGAATTGCTTTGATATCATTGCATTTTAAGTCTCAATTACAACCTCTTATAAAACTGTTCTTTAAGACCAAATAATTCTTCTTTGGTAAGACCTTCCTTAAAAATACGAACAGCAAATACCACTTTGCTCGCTCTGTAAAATAAAGAAAGAGCCGCATCATAATTCATCCCAGAATTATTATATTTCATGTCAGTAATGATCTTTTCAAATGGTTCCCAAGTCATATGGTTTGGTATTTCGAAATAAGACATATTCGCATCGAAATTATCTTTATAGCAATCATTTTCTATTGGATCTAAACAAAACTCTTTTTTCACTTGAATAAGAGTAGTGAAAGGACTCACGCTTTTCTTTTTGGCGAACTCAATGCCAGATTCCACATAGGCACTTATCAACTCCGGTATGAAGCTATAGTTTTTTAAATCTTTAATTCTAATGGCAGGGTATTTCTTGTTTTGGTATTCCACATAAGCTATAGCTGAGCTAAATTTAAACTCTACACTTTTTCGAATGTTCTGACTGTGAATAAAAACCTCCTCCGTTAGATATTGTTCCTTAGTGATTAAGAATATTGAATTAGGGTTATAGTTTTGTGGAACAATACCATTATATCCGGGATAGGCATGGGCTGTTTCAAATGCCAAAATATTTTTAGGGTTCTCAAAAAACACCAAATCTTCTTTTTTCATCACTGTGCCCACAGTTTCGATGATTATTTTTTGTTCTTGCATAGTTTTCATTTGTTTTTAGGTGTAAAATTCAGGTAAATGGATGCTTAGTCCAATATTTATTGCGATACTAAATAGGTACTAATCAACATTCTTTCCAAAAATAATGAAATTAGTTCAGAATAAAAAACATTTCGGTTAGCAACTAAAATTCTAAGAAAATTTTAACATTCCCCTGCCCTATCTTGCATTCTTCCTTTTTGAGCAAACGAGTTTGACGGTTAAGACTATATCTTAATTGGGACAGAGTAATTCCAGCTATATGATCTGCTTTTACATATTCCCAACTTAAGACTTCTGTTTTATAATCATAGGGACTCAAGCGGTTGAAAAAGAAGTCTTGGGTGATACCGTAACTTTCTCCTTGCGAGTTAACCATGGTAGCCTTTATCCAAATATTAGCCAAAGCCTGATCACTAATATTCTGCACTTTCATTTCTACATTTACAAAACCCAAACTCTTTTCAACAATTTGAACACTAACTTGAATTTTGGGTGTACTGTCATCTACTTTATTTTTATCCTTTTTAAAGCTGTCTGGAACATAAATGCCGGAAACCAAGCCCTCCGTTTTATCATACATATCGTTGATTTGCTGTAGCTTTAGCTCCATTTTATAGCCATGAATATTATTGGGATAGGTTTTTAAAAAGGTAGTCAACATATCTGAAGCTAAGTCAAGATTCTCTTTATATGGGATGTTCATCAGCATTTCTGCATCCTTCAAAACAGACTCCCCTATGTGATCTGGTGACTCAGTAAGCTCATAAATTCTATGCTCCAACTCTGTCACTCTTGTCATAAGGGCTTTGTTCTCTGCAGCCATTTTCCCACCGCCGCATGAAGCAAAACCAAATAAAATAAATATTGCTAATACCCTTTTTATAAATCGTATCACCATAAGCCCACTTAAATCTCCAATTACGAGTATTCAAAACTAGTTATTTTGAATCAATAAAAAAAACATCAATTTTATTATTTAATTAATGATAAAGCTTATTTTTGAGTCAAATTTGCAATAGACTACTTAAGTAGCAAATAATTAGGAATAAACAATTAAAACATACAGAAATGAAGAAGCATAATTTTTTTGCAGGCCCATCAATCCTGCCTCAATACACTATTGACGAGACCATTAAGGGAATTCAAAATTTTTCAGACACAGGACTTTCTGTTTTAGAAATTTCTCACCGTAGTAAAGAATTTATTGCTGTTGTTGAAGAAGCACAGAATCTTTTTAAAGAATTATTGAAAATTCCTGAAGGCTACTCAGTGTTATTCGTAGGTGGAGGCGCAAGTACTCAGTTTTTAATGGTAGCATATAACTTATTAAATAAGAAAGCTGCTTATTTAAACACTGGAGCTTGGGCATCAAAAGCGCTTAAAGAAGCGAAATTATTTGGGGAGGTTGTTGAAGTAGCTAGTTCTAAAGATAAAAACTTCAACTATATTCCTAGAGGATATGAAATTCCTGCTGATGCTGATTATTTCCATATCACAACCAATAATACCATTTATGGTACAGAAATTAGAGAAGATTTAGATGTAAATGTTCCTTTAATTGCTGATATGTCTTCTGATATTTTTAGCCGTCCGATCGATGTGAGCAAATACGATATGATCTATGGTGGTGCACAGAAAAACTTAGCCCCTTCTGGTGTTACTTTCGTTATCATTAAGAATGATATCTTAGGTAAAGTTGACCGTCCTATCCCAACAATGATGAACTACCAAACTCATATTGATAAAGATTCTATGTTCAATACGCCTCCAGTACTTCCTATCTTTAGCGCATTACAAACTTTACGCTGGTTAAAAGCACAAGGTGGTGTTGAAGGAATGGAAAAAATAAATATCGAAAAAGCAGGTTGGTTATATGATGAAATTGATCGTAACAAATGTTTCAAATCAACAGTTCCAAATAAAGAAGATCGCTCTTTAATGAATATTTGCTTTGTGATGAATGATGGTTACGAAGAGTTTGAAAAAGAATTCCTTGCTTTAGCTACCTCTAAAGGAATGATGGGCCTAAAAGGACACCGTGATGTTGGTGGATTTAGAGCCTCTACTTATAATGCACTTCCAAAAGAAAGCGTAAAAGCTCTTATAGAAGTCATGGCTGAATTCGAAAAAAATCATTAATAAATATTTGCAAACTGTCCTTGAAGTTAGTTTATTAAGAAGACTCAGCGAAATTAATTTTCGTTGTTATTTCTTGCATGAAGCAAGCAAAAAGCATTGACAAATCAATTTACTTACTTTTAGGACAGTTTCAATTTAAATTATACATTATGACAAAAGTATTAGTTGCTACTGAGAAACCTTTTGCACCTGCAGCTGTTTCTCAAATTAAAGATGTTGTTATTAAAGCCGGATACGAATTCGCTTTATTAGAAAAATATGAAGGTCAGGAAGCATTAATTGAAGCAGCTAAAACTGCTGATGCTATGATTATCCGTAGTGATAAAGCTACCAAAGAAGTTTTAGACGCTGCCAAAAACCTAAAAATCATTATTAGAGCTGGTGCTGGATATGACAATATTGACTTGGCAGCTGCAACTGCTAATAACATTGTGGCCATGAACACTCCTGGTCAAAATTCAAATGCAGTAGCTGAATTGGCATTAGGAATGATGGTTTTTCAAGCTAGAGGTCAATATAACGGCAAAGCTGGAACAGAGTTAAAAGGCAAAACTATTGGTATCCATGCTTATGGTAATGTTGGTAGATATGTAGCTAAAATTGCTAAAGGATTTGGAATGACTGTGAAAGCTTTCGATCCATTTGTAAATAAAGTAGATATTGAAAAAGATGGTGTCATTGCTGTTGATACTATGGAGCAATTATATGCGGAGTGTCAATATATCAGTCTTCATATTCCTGCCAATGACAAGACTAAAAAATCAATTAACTTTGAGCTATTAAATAGCATGCCAGAAGGCGCCACTCTTGTGAACACTGCTCGTAAAGAGGTGATTCATGAGGAAGAGTTATTGAAGCTTATGGAAGAAAGAGCTGATTTTACTTATATTTCAGATATCGCTCCTGATTGCAAGGCAGATTTTGAAGCCAAGTATGAAGGAAGATTCTTCTTTACGCCTAAAAAAATGGGTGCTCAAACTGCAGAGGCCAATATTAATGCTGGTGTAGCTGGGGCTAACCAAATTGTAGCGTTTATTGAGAATGGTGATATCACTTTCAAAGTAAATTAATTTAATAATCAGCACTGAGAAGATTTAGGAGAGAAGGGAAATACAAAATCATTTCTAAACCAACTGAAATACACTAATACTAAAATATCTATTATGGAAAATCAGGATTTTACCCCATCATTCTTTCGCTTTGAAGACCTTCGTGTCTATCAAAAGGCTTTAGATTATTATACTTGGGTTCAGATCAATACAGAGATGTTTCCTCATGCCGAATCTAATCCTTTGGTGAAGAGCTTTATCATCGATTCTTTAGAAATACCATCTAAAATTTCGGAAGGCTCCTCAAGAAACAAAACACATTTTGTAAACTGCCTGAAAGATGCAAAAACATCAATCCGACGCTGCGTTGTCTATACTGCTGTTGCATATAAATCGGGATATTTTACAGAAGATGAAGAGCAGAATAGCCGCAATCATTTGATGGAATTAACCAAAATGATTGGTGCACTCATTGGTAGTTTACAAAGAGAAAGAGAACATCATTCTTCCAGTGCTAGAAATTATGAAGCTGGGAACAGCTCCAATGATTATTAAATAAAATAAGTGAGCTGATATGCTCCTGTTTTTAGTCTCTAATAGATTAAGAATAGTAATTTAAAAACTTGAAAAATAAATTATAATGGCTACTATTAAACCATTCAAGGGCTTTCGCCCAACAAAAGATATTGCTCAGCAATTAGCAAGTTTACCATACGATGTGATGAACTCACAAGAAGCTGCTCAAATGGCAGATGGTAATCCATACTCATTATTACACATCACCAGGAGTGAGATTGATTGCCCAGAAGGTATCGATGTTCATGCTGATGAAGTTTATGACAAAGCAGTAGAGAATTATTCTAAATTTAAAGAAAACGGCTGGCTGGTTCAAGATGACAAACCATTATACTATATATATGCGCAAACCATGGAAGGGCGTACACAATATGGTATCGTTGGCGCTGCTTCAGTTGATGATTATTTAAATGGAATCATCAAGAAACACGAATTAACTCGTCCGGACAAGGAAGAAGATAGAATGATTCACGTTCGTATTAATGAAGCCAATATTGAGCCCGTATTCTTTGCTTATCCAGCGGTAGAAGAAATTGATACTATCGTAGCAGATATCGTTAAAAATCAGGAAGCAGATTATGATTTCACTGCTGAAGATGGTTTTGGGCACCATTTCTGGGCTATTACTGACGATGCAATCAATACTAAACTAGAAGAGCTTTTCTCTACTAAAGTTCCTTTTACTTATGTTGCTGATGGTCACCACCGAACAGCTGCTGCTGCTTTAGTGGGTGCTGAGAAAAGAAAAGCATATCCTGATTATACAGGAGAAGAAGAATTCAACTATTTCTTAGCTGTTCATTTCCCAGATAATCAATTAAAAATTATTGATTATAACCGCGTGGTTAAAGATTTAAATGGTCACAGCAAAGATGATTTCTTAAAATTATTAGCTGAGAACTTCGAAGTAAAAGAGGAAGGTGCAGAAATTTATAAGCCTGCAAAATTACATGAATTCAGCATGTATTTAGATGGCAAATGGTATAGCATGACCGCCAAAGAAGGAACTTATGATGATAACGACCCCATTGGCGTCCTTGATGTAACTATCCTTTCCAATTTAGTTTTAGACAAACTATTAGGAATTGAAGACCTTCGTACCAGTAAGAGAATCGATTTCGTTGGTGGAATTAGAGGACTCGGTGAGTTGAGCAAAAGAGTAGACAGTGGTGATCACGAAGTTGCTTTTGCACTTTATGCCGTAAGCATGAAACAATTAATCGATATTGCTGATACTAATAATATCATGCCTCCAAAAACAACTTGGTTTGAGCCAAAACTCAGAAGTGGATTGGTGATTCATGAATTGAAATAAGATCATTCGAAATATTATATCAGAAGCCGTTCTTTTTATAAGGACGGCTTTTTTTGTATTTATCAAGTAGAATGACCAATAAAAACTTCCAATAATATTTCGTATATTTGAGTTAAAAGATTTATCAGCCCGTAACTACTAGGTAAATAAAAACCTATAGGGCAATACTCTGAACTATATAACTATGGAATCTGCCATCATCAAAGTATTACCTATTCCTGCTTTTCTTGTAGAAAGTGACAGTCTACTTATCAAACAAGCTAGTATTGAAGCCTTAACATTCATGCAAATGAACGAAAAGGAACTGAGCACTATGAAGATGTCCAAATTCATAGACCATAAACATATAAAGCCACAAACCCTCGATTAAACAGAACTACATCGTCCTAACAAACCCTCATGCTTTGGAAAACTTATTGTCAAAAATTTAAAAGAAGCCGGCAAAACTTATTTACTCATCACCTTTGAACCAAAATCTTTAGAAAAAAATACTGAATTTAAAAGCCTTTTAAAAGGTACTAAAGATGGTGTTTTAATCGTGAATAAAAATCTCAGAGTAATAGAACTAAACCCTGCATTTTTAGAAATTACAGACTTGACTAGAGAACAAGTCATTGGCAAAAGCGGATTTGTGTTAGCGAAAAAGTTTGGTTCTGTTCAGTCTCTTGGAGCATTACTGAATAATCTAAAAAGGATGTTTCTCGGCCAGAATGTTGCTGAATACGAAATTCCATATAAAAATAAAACTCTTTCCATTTCATCGGGATTAAACTTCAACTCAAACCTATACTACGTAACCATAAGAGATATTAGTGAAACGAGAAAATCACAAACGGCATTAAAAGACAGTGAAAACTTATACCGTACACTTTTCAACTCCTCTAAGGATGCCATCATGACTATTGATGTAGAAACAATGAGGTTTAGCTCAGGGAATATGGCGATTTTGAAAATGTTTGGATTAAATAATCTAAATGATTTTTTAAATAAAAACCCTTGGGAAATCTCACCAAAAAAGCAAAAGGATGGTTCTGATTCCAAAGAGAAAGCTTTAAAAAACATCGATATCGCCTTGAAAGAGGGTTTCACTCAATTTGAATGGGAACATATTAGAGATAATGGTGAGGTATTTCCTGTTGTTGTTACTTTATCAAATATCATAACCGAAGACAAAACCATCATACAAGCCATAGTTAGAGACCTCTCGAAAGAAAAACTTCATGAAAAAGCTATTTATGAGAGTGAGGAAAAATATAAGTTTCTTGCTAAATCAACCTTTGAGGGCATATTAGTTCACAAAGATGGAGTTATAATAGATGCCAATGAATCTTTTTATAAAATGCTCGGATATAATGCTAATGAATCTGTAGGAAAACTGATATCTAATTATATTCCATATGAACAAGACAAGAAGTTAGTCTACTCCAAAATAAAGCAAAAACAAGTAAACCCATATACCATAACAATAAAGAAAAAGGATGGAACTTTTTTTCTTGCCGAAATAGAAGCCAAAGACGTTAGGCATAACGGAGAAAAAGTTAGAATAGCTGCCGTTAGAGATGTAACTGAAAAGCATGAACTTCAAAAGACTTTAGAAGTGAGTGAAGAAATTTACAGAACTGTTTTTGAAAATACGGGAACCGCAACTTGCATTATCAATAACGAAGGTGTCATAACACTTGCCAACACAAAATTCTCAGTACTTTCCGGGCTTCCCTTAATTGAAATTATCAATAAAAAAAAATGGTCTGATTTTGTGCATTCTGAAGATTCAGAAATGATGCAAAACCAACACCATCTAAGAAGAAATGCTAAAAACAAAGCACAATCTCAATATGAATTTCGTTTTGTAGATCACCATAAAAACATAAAGAATATACTCGTTGTGGTGGATATGATACCTGACAGCACTAATAGTGTAACTTCCTTATTGGACATAACAAATTTAAAACAAGCCGAAGAATTATTAAAGGAAAACGAAGAGAAACTAATCACTCAAAATCTTGAACTTAAATTAGCCAAGCAAGAAGCTGACAATAACCAATCGAACCTTGAATTGTTCATTAAAAAATCACCTATTCCAATGGTGATAACCGATTTTAACGAAAAAGTAGAGTATGTCAACGACAAATTCATTCAGATATTTGGATACACTATAAAAGACCTACCTTCAGCACAGAAATGGTGGGAATTAGCCTACCCAAACCTTGAATACAGACTTTATGTTCAAGAATCTATGAACCTAGCTATTCAAAAAGCAATTGATACCAAATCGGACATAGAAATGCAAAAATGGCATATCTACACTAAAAATAGAAAGAAGAAAACTTGTGAGTTTTATATGGTACCCATTGAGAACCGTTTTTTAATTGTAATAAAGGATATTACAAAAGAAATCCAAAACCAAAAAGAGCTTATAAAGGCAAAAGAAAAAGCGGAGGAGTCTGACCGTTTGAAATCTTCATTTTTGGCCAATATGAGCCATGAGATTAGGACCCCAATGAATGGTATCTTAGGTTTTACGGAGTTATTAAAAGAGCCAGATTTAACTGGCGATGAGCAAAAGATGTATATCGATATTATAAAGAGAAGTGGTGACAGAATGTTGGATACCGTTAATGATCTTATTGATATATCGAAAATAGAAACAGGACAAATGCTTACAGTCAAATCTGAAGTAAATATTAATGATGAAATGGATGTCCTTTATAGTTTCTTTAAACCAGAAGTCGAAAACAAAGGACTCAAGTTAGAATGGCTATACCAAGTCCCTGAAGATGTAAACATCATTCAAACCGATAAACATAAACTCCATTCCATATTGACTAATCTGATAAAAAACGCCATAAAATATTCTGACGTAGGAGAGATTGAAATAGGCTGCTATAAAGAACAACAGTTTTTAGAGTTTTATGTAAAAGATGAAGGAATAGGGATTCCTAAAAATAGAATTGAAGCCATATTTCAAAGATTCGAACAAGTTGATGTTCTAGATGCTCGAGCTTTTGAAGGATCGGGATTGGGATTAGCTATTTGTAAAGCTTATGCAGAAATGTTAGGAGGTAGTATTTGGGTTGATTCTACTCTTGGAGTAGGGTCTGTATTTTATTTTAATATACCTATTTTGAAATAAACCCCTAATACTCTATACCGCTTAAAAAGCTTAATAGAGTGAAAATAAACAAGGCAAATAAGTATGAAAGCAAATACAAAAATATGGTTTCTGACCCTTTTACTTCTAGTAAGTAATTTAGGTGCTTTTTCTGCTCCTATTCAAACACTAGACAGCATACAACTTAAATTAAAATGGAAACACCAATTCCAGTTTGCAGGATACTATGCAGCCATTGAAAAAGGTTATTATAAAAATAATGGCTTATTTGTTGAGATCATTGAAGCCGAACATGATGACGAGCCTATTTCTTCTGTATTAAATGGTGAGGCACAATATGGAATAGCCTCTTCAGACATCATTTTAGCAAGAAACTCAGGATTTCCAGTGGTTCTATTAGCTAATATTTTTCAACATTCGCCACATATATTTTTAAGCCTTAAAAAAGATGGAAATGATAATATCCATGATTTGGCAGGGAAAACTATCATGCTCGAAAATCAAACAGCCGAGCTTTTGGCTTATCTAGCTATGGAGCAAATTCCTTTAGATGATTTGTCTTTTATTAATCATACATTTTCACCACAATCACTCATCAACCAAGAGGCTGACGCCATGTCGGCATATTCCACCGATGAACCTTTTCTTTTGATTGAATCCGGAGTGGAATACAATATATTCAATCCCAGAGCAAGTGGAATAGATTTTTATGGGGATAACTTATTTACAACTGATGATGAGATCCAAAACCATCCACAAAGAGTAAAAGCATTTTTAGAAGCATCTTTAAAAGGTTGGGATTATGCCCTAAAAAACCAAGATGCCCTCATCAATATCATTCTCGAACATTATAGTACCCGTCATAGTAAAGCACACCTTGAGTATGAAGCACAACAAACCAATAGATTAATTATGCCCAATGTGATAGAGATTGGTTATATCAATAAAGATCGATGGAGAAGAATTGGGGAAATATATTCTGAATTGGGAATGTTACCTCGAGAATTTTCAATGGAGGGTTTAATTTATGAAAGAAATCCACAACCAAGTAATAAAAAAGCATATATCATATTTGGAATCATTATCTCTTTTACAATAATCATTTCTTTTATTGCCATTAGATTCTATTCTCTTTCAAAAAAATTGAAAGATGAAAGTGAAAATAGAAAGCAAAAAGAAAAGCTCATCTCTGGTTTAGAGGAAAGGTATCGCAATTTAGCTGAGAACGCCCCATTCCCGATTATTATATCCTCCTCAGAAGACAATAAAATTCTATATTTAAATCCTCGAGCTTGTGAAAAATTTGAAATCACATCCCATTTAGCACTGAAAAAGCCGTCATCGATGTTATATGTAGAACCAGAAAAGAGGAATCAACTAATAAGCCAATTGAATAAACATGGCTTTGTAAAGAATACAGAATTTAAATTAAAAACGGCTGGAGGAAAAGAATTCTGGTCTCTAATATCCTCAAACTTCATTTCCTTCGATGGTCACCCAGCACTATTCTCTGCCATAATGGACATTACTGATAGCAAAGAACTTGAGGACAAATTAATCATTGCCAACCAAGATAAAGATCAGCTATTCTCCATTATTGCTCATGACTTAAGAGGTCCTCTTGGAACTCTCGATTCCTTATTAGAATTATTAGTTAATGAGGATGAAAACATTCCTCAAGAGGAACAGCAAGAAATTTTACTTAGACTGAAAGAAACATTAAAAAATACTTTTGAATTATTGGAAAACCTCTTAATGTGGTCTTTATCCCAAAAAAATGACATCTCTTTTCATCCAAAAGAAAATAGTATTTCTGAAATCATTCAATCTAACCTATTATTATTTAAGGAAAGTGCCCGGATTAAGAAAATTAAAATGGTCAACAAATGTGAGAACGATATCACAGCAAAATTTGACAAAGAAATGATTAATTTGGTTATTAGGAACCTGATTAATAATGCCATAAAATACACCCAAGAGGAAGGCGAAATATCAATTTTATCCAAAATAGACAATCACGAACTCATTATTGAAATTAAAGATAGTGGTATTGGTATAGAACAAGATAAGCTAAAACAGCTTTTCCGCGTAAATACACAAAATATTAGCACCAATGGTACAAGAGGCGAAAGAGGAAGTGGCCTGGGACTATATCTATGCTATGATTTCATAAAAAAACATGGTGGGAGTTTAGAGGTAGAGAGCGAAGTAGGAAAAGGAAGTTTATTTATTATTAAAATCCCCTCTCCTAATACAATTCAATAAGAACAAGCTAGACTGTAATAATGAGCTATTCACTACTACAAAAATATTTAGAAGATAATTTTAAGAAAAATGATTTTGGGAAATCACTATCATTATCCCAATTTAATAGCAAATTTATAAAATTAGAAACTTGTGAAAACCATTCTATCATTTCTGTTTCCTTCCCAGGTTATAAATCTAAATTTAAAGGATCAAAAATAATCTACGATTACAGAATTGATTTGGATAGAAAGGGAAAAGAGACCTCTTTATCACATTCGAATATCTTAGTTGATATTTATAATAAAATCCTCCATGGAAAGATAGATGCAGAGAAACTTAGTGATGTTTTAATGGAACTGAGTCAAACAGGAAGGATAGAAATTAAAAAGGTCAAAACTCTTCTGAACTATAGGCCTACTCCTCCCACTCCTCAACTCCTAAAACTCGTAAAACAATATCATGGCTCAAAGTATTATAATGAATTGGGAAACAAAATAGATTTAGATCTCGAAGAGCTCCTCTATTCTATTAAATGGATAGTGATACAAGAAGATATTAATTACCCCATTAGCCAAGGCTTTGAAGGTAGAAGGATGTGTTTCTCCAGATATCTAGAGTGTATCCATCTTACTCAAGAACAAAATTCCCATACTTTTGAGGAGCTTATAAAAAGGACATTAAGCCATAAGAGACCAAAACCATGGAGCGAAATGGATTATAGTTTTAAAGAGAAGATAAAGTAAAACTAGTTCTTTAAAAATCGTATCGTTTGACTTGACTTGCTATTAGTGGCTTTAATGAAATACACTCCATTCATGAGATGGTCAGTAGGTATAACTTGACTATTTCCATTCTGCATGGTCTCATTCACAAGCGACCCTTTTATATCATAAAGCTGAATGCTCAAATCTCTATAATCTTCTTTAAAATACAAAGTCACCGATTCTTGTGCTGGATTAGGAAAAAGACTAAAAAGATCTGTTTGAATGAGATCCTTTTCATCTAGGCCTAAATAGGTCCCTGACATTTTCTCTATCCCAGAATTTAAAGGATCTAACCAAGGCATTAATTGCTCATCATCTGCTGTTCCATTATCTTCCCAATGCACACTTATTTTTCCATAAAAATCAGGACCCGTTAAATTAGAACAAGCAGCTTGCCCTCCTGTTAAAGTTCCAATTAAATATCCATTTTGATCAAAAATGGGGGAACCAGAAGAACCTCCTTCTGTAACACCATGACCACTTTCTGTTTCAGCCCAAACCACTTGCCAATAAGCATTTGTAATTCCTGACGAACTATAACTTGCACTAACTAAAGGTTCTTCATAAATAGAAATCTTTTTAATGTCACCATCAGGATGATGAATGGTATAGCCTGAATTACTTCCCAAACCATCTCTATTCCATCCTATAAAAAAAGGATTATAATCTAATGGGATATCTTGAGTAATCTTCACCAAAAAGAAATCGGAACCAAGGATGTCTGCATTAGAACTCGCTGCAATTTTTTCACAACCTTCAACACTTTGATGCTCCGGCTCTTCATCAGGAAATTCACAAGTTAAACTCTGGTAATGGAAATAAAAGATCCATTGTTCCATATCTTCATCGGAAGAGGCTTTACCACAATGATCAGCAGTAATGATATAAGGCGTTCTGTCTTCGCTGGTATTATTAATTAATGAACCGGTACACCATAATCCAGCAGATCCTTTTTTAATGAGGATACGAACCACGGCATCTCGTTGATCTTTTTTACCATTGCCTTCTGGACAATTTACATTCACTTCACAATCACCAGAACCTCCATAACCTTTCTCTTCATCAACTTCTCTAACTCCTCTATAAGCATGTAATATTTCGTTTACAGTAAAATGTGACTGCCCTACTTTATTCTTTGGTTCAAAATATTCGATAATAACCTCTTCGCCATAAAGAAATTCAGTGGCTAAAATTTTATTTTCTTTATTATTCAAATGATTGAAAGAACCAATATATTGCTGATGGTCTGGAGAATAAATAAAAAGCTCCCCTCCTTCTGGAATGAATAGATTATTGAAATATACACCAATACCTAAAGCCCCTTTTGATTTAATGCTTAATTGGTATATTCTGTCTCCATTTGGAAGATTGTTTATCTGCCAATCATCACTAGTTAAAGAAATATTTAGAGGAAGGAAACGAGCAAATTCAAGCCCTGAACAATCTTTTCCTTCGTCAAAGTTTAATCTTATTAAAGCACTAGCATCCGGCATCACCGCAATTGGCGTTTCGAGTTGATGGGTAAAGGAGTAAGGTTGGCCTCCATGGCTAACTTGCGCAAAGCCACCATTAAAAACTGACAAACTCAAAATGGCTAAAAAGCCTAGATAGGACTTTATATATTTCATAATTCCTTATTTTACTATTAATGTAAATTCGTAGATTCCACTCTTGCCATCATCATTATCGCTCACACAGAGTAAATCATATAGCTGATGTTCTTGGTTTTTAACACAAACAGATTCTAGTTTTGTTTTTATAAACAATTCATTTTCTTTAACGGGCCATGATTTTATCTGATTAAGTGCATTCACCCCTTGCAGTGGAATCATTCCAATAAAACTCCCTAACACTTCCCCGTCGTGGTATACATCTAAAGTAGACTCAACTGAGGAAGTAAATATTAAAAACTTCTCATCAGGTGAAATACATGCACCTGAAAATCCACTCATATATTCCTCAATCATTGGTAATTGAAAATGATATATTTCCACCAGAGGCAAATCCCCTCCATATAAATAACTTAGAAAATCTGGTTTCGAAATACGAAATATATCATTATGGTCACCGATATTTCCACGTTGCAATAAATAGAAATAATTTGAACAAGAGGTTAAACCTTCGATATTTATACTTGACAGGCTATCATAATTCCCAAGTTGAATAAATACATCAAATAAGGGGCGAATAGATTTTTTAGACATGAGCATTCTTGTTTTCTTATTAAAAACAAATGCGGTATCTCTGCTTATCTCTTTACTTCCACTACCTAGAACAATAATCTCATCTCCAGAAATATCCATACTCTCAAAATCGGCTTTTAAGGATTTCAAGATTCTTCCATCAACCTTATTATTGATTTTAGAAAGGGTATATTGATTTACTACTTCTAATTTATTATTAACTTCAAATAATGGTGCTACATCATCTCCTACCAACCATATGTGGCTCTCATCGCATATGACACCCGATGCGGAAGGAATAGTTTCTATGATTACAGAAGATCTCATAAACAAACCCTCCTCAATAGGATTGGAGCATGAACTAATGAGAAGTAAAAGGACGACAAAGCGGTAAAAATAAGTCATTTAATCGTTATTTAGGATTTTTATGTATGCATTAATTTTACTATTGGGAACTAAGACAGTAAGACTATAGAATTTAATTTTCCAGCCATCAGATTGTTTTTCCATCACACCACTTCCTCTGCACAAACCCATCCAAGTATCCAACTTTTCATCGAACCAAGCATAATGCCCATAATCACCCAAGTGAACATTTCTACTTTTATTTTTAAAACTCCAAGCAGCACCACGTCTAAAATGTGGCATTGCAAAATCTTTAAAACCTTGTAAGCTCCAGACTTCCTTAGGATCCGTACCTAAATAAAAACTGCCACTACTAAAATAATCAAAATAAGTAGAATCACCAACAGCTGCCAACCCATGCCATTCATCTAAAGTATTATTAATTAAACTAATCTCTGTTTTTCTGGGTTCGATGGATTTACAGGTATTATAAATAGTCTCTGTATAGGCAATAATTCTCCATCTCCCCTTTTGTTGAAAAAGCTGGTAATAATCGGTCCCACATTTCTTCACTCCATTGGTATCAAAGGCTGTATAATAACCATAAACACTAGCAAAAGAAGAGCGCACATCTACCTGAGGAACAAACTCATATCGCTTTGAAACCCAGTTTTTATTGGCCAATTCATTTGGTGTAATCTGTGTTAATTGCAGATCAGCTTTCAAATGTTGTATTCTACTGAGTTGGGCATTATCCATTAAATATAAATCTATTTCAATGAGATTTTTATTATTGACATGTGCATTGAAGTCTTCGATAATCCTCAGCACATTTTGCTCAATGGTTGGTTCTTGAAAACTCTGCGCCCAAGAAAATTGGCAAGCAAATAAGAAAATCAAAATGGTAAATTTATTCATCATGGTTCTTTTTTGTCGATTCACAAATATATTAATTAATCATTTTGCAGTCCAATAATAAACAAGAACTACTCAATAATCAGTTTTCGACTACTAACTTGTTCATTCATTGTTAGCTCAAATAGGTAAACGCCACTACTTAGACCAATATTATTAGTATTAAATATTTTTTTTGAGGATTCTAAGACACTAGAATATACTAGCTGTCCACTCATATTATAGATTTTGAAATAATTATCTGTATTAAAATCCGCTATAGAAATTTGAAAATCTTGATGAATAGGGTTAGGAAAAACCTGCCATTCGAAATCAGAGGAGCCTAATTCAATTTCATCAAGCCCAACTGATAATTCTATTCTATACATGGAGCGCCCATAAGTTGCTGCCGCTATAGTTCCGGAAGCAAAATCTAGAGCCAAATCTGTTACAGCAACCAAGGGTAAACCCTCAGCGAAAACATGCCACTCCTCCGAATCTTCATTTTGATAAAAGACACCAACATCGGTAGCTACAATCAATCTGTCAATACTGCCCTTCCAAATCACCATATCATTTACTGGTGCATTAGGTAATCCTTCTGAAATAGCTTCCCAGCTTGCTCCAAAATCTTCAGTCTTATAAACATGTGCCAAGTATTCATTCTCTCTGAATCCTGAGAGACAGACATAAGCAATATTAGAAAATTCCGGATCTGCCACAACTCTACTAATCCATCGCTGTGGCAAATCATCACTTATTTTAGTCCAAAGGTTACCATTATCCAGGGTTACCCAAACATTAGCATCATCAGTACCCGCATATACAATATTGGTATCAACTGGTGAAACGGCCAAAGTAGTAATGGTTCCGTATTTTTGATTTCCACTTCCTTCCCCATTGGAAAGTTCCCCAGAAAACAATTGCCAATTTTGAGCTCTATTGGTTGATTTGTATACTCTATTAGCACCATAATATAATGAGGATGGATTTTGAGGATTCATCACCACTGGTGTATTCCAGTTTTTTCTATCTGAACTGCTTATCCCTTCGATAGCCGAGTAAAAGGAGTTGCCAAAATTTGTAGAACGAGCTAAATTTCCATATTGATATTCAGCATAAACATATTTATTATCCTCTGGATCGATCAGGCAATAAAAGCCATCCCCTCCATAGACTCTATTCCAATTATCAATGGCTCCATTATAAGTTCTATTGGTTCCATTATCTTGGGCTCCTCCATATAATCGTTGCGGTTCAAGAGCATCAATGGCTGTGGTGTAAAATTGTGTGATAGGTAAATTCTCATGATGAATCATATTATTTCCACCATCATCTGATTTATATAAGCCACCATCATTCCCCAAGTATACCAAGTTAGAATTTGTTGGAGATATCGCAATTTCATGCTGATCTACGTGAACATCATTGGTAATATCAAACCAAGTACTTCCCCCATTTTCTGTTTTGTATAAATAGAATCCAATGGCATACACAATATCTGCATCTTGAGGATCTACTTTTAACCTTCCGAACCACCAACCATAACTAGCGTATAGATCAGTCATATTTCCATCATTGGTTTGAGACCAAGAATCGCCACCATTTTCAGTTTTATACATTCCCTCAAAATATCCAGGACTATCCGCATAAATCGCATATAAGATATCCGGTTCACTTTGTGAAATTCCGATTCCGATTCTACCCACATTAATTCCTGAAGGCAATCCACTGTCTAATTCTTCCCAGTTCTCTCCGCCATCTTCACTTTTGTAAATCCCACAGCCTTCACCTCCATAAGTATAAAACTCCAATCTTCTAACGCGCTCCCAAGTAGCAGCATATATAATATCAGGATTAGTCGGGTGTATAGCTAAATCGATAGCTCCAGTGGAATCATTAATAAACAAAACCTTCTCCCAATTAGCCCCTCCATCAGTGGTTTTAAAAACGCCTCGCTCTGCATTGTTCTCGAACAAATAACCCATAGCAGCCACATAAGCCGTATTTGGATCATTTGGGGAAACCACTACTCGTCCAACCGATCCTATCTCATCTAAACCAATATGCGACCAAGAATCTCCTCCGTCAGCACTTTTATACATGCCATTACCATCGTAAGCTAAAGAACCTCCTCCAGGATTGGCCTCGCCAGTTCCTACATAAATCACATCTGGATTTGAAGGTGCTAAAGCAATATCACCAATGGACAAGCTCAAACTCTCATCGAAAATAGGATTAAAGGACAAGCCTGCATTATTAGATTTAAAGACTCCTCCGCTGGCTGCACCAATATAAATAACATCCTCATCTAATGGATTTATTTCTACATCCGTTAATCGACCACCCACATTTACCGGGCCTGCCAATTCCCATGTCCCCAAACTCTTGGTGGGATTCTTATGCATCGATGAACTTTGCTTCAAAGCGGCCTGATAAGCATCTCTATTGATGTCGCCACTAGGGAAAGCCCTTTGCTGATAAAACCAATCTATAGGTTTATATTCCATTTGCTTTTGAGAACTCTTTTCAAATTCTTCAAAAGATTTCCATAAGAAAACAGAAGCTGAAACTAAAATTAAGGAAATTAAAATCTTGTATCGCATGATAGTCTATGTTTAGAGCTCAAATTTAGTCAAAAAAACCGCCACAAAAAAAAGGGTAATCTTCAAATAGAAGACCACCCTATATTATTTATCAATAGCGTCCTAATAATTACAAAAGACTCCTCGCTACGCATCGGAGTGACAACTGTTTTGCTAAGGAAACTGGAAGAATGGGTTTGATTTTGCCATTGAAAAAATAAAGCCCATTCTTCCAAGGTGTCATATTCTAATACATTGTCCTTCTTAACGAAATGCAATGAAGTGAAGAATCTTTTTATAATATGAAACTTATTTTGAACAGTATTGATTATCTATACCTAAAACTAGATATTTTACTTTAAAAACTCTAAAGCTCCACGAGATGCTTTTAACAAAGGCTTAGTAGATAATTCTTTTCCCACTGCATTTTCCATCCAGTATTTTGGCGTTAAACGACCGACCGAATAAATCCTATTGATTTCGTCTGCGAATACCTTTCCTTCTATTTGCTGCTCAATTTGGAAATCGATTAACTGACCAATTGGATAAGCCGAAAGATAAAGAGGATTGTCTATCATGTGGGAATAGATAGCCAGGATTGGCTCATCTTTTACTCCAAATTTTTCAGCAAAGTATTTATTCCACACCTCTTTTGCAATATCAATAACTGCAACTTTTAGTTCTGCTGCTGTTGCATTTGGATTGGCATACATCCATTCCCAAACAGCCATATCTACTAAAGAAACACCCATAATTTCATAGCAGCTCCATAAATTAGCCAATGCCATATAATGCACTTTTGCAGCATTCTTTTCTTCCAATCCAAGCAATTCTAAATCGCGCTTTTGAAAGATAAAAGCTAAAGCCTCAGTAAAAGCTGTATTTGGTACGCCACGCAACATATAATAATCCACATCGTGTAGTGTGATGGTTTGCTCTACATTATGACCAAACTCATGAACCGCAATATTATAACCTTTATAGTTCATTCCTTCGGCACCAATTCTGGTTCTTAATCTGGCTTTCTCTGCTTTCATTTCTGCTCCCCATGCATGTCCTGCTCCTCTAGAACCATCCACTTGAATCTTTGAGGCTAAGAAATTGGCTTGCTCCTCAGAGAATTTCAAATCTTGCAACATACGAGGCATATCAGCTTCAAAAGCCTTAGGGTTTGTATATTTTTCTTGGGTAATCTCATTTAATTCAGCTTCGCTTAATGAGCTTTGCGCCTTAAATCCATTATACCAAATATCGTAAGGACGCAAATCACGGCCCAATTGCTTCTTAATCAATTTGGCTAAATCTTTCACTTCTTCGGAGGATACTAAATCAATAAAGATGCGCTCCACTTCTTCCTGAGGAATTTCCATGTTTCCAGAAAAACGACGCTCCACATAAGTTGGATAAGCCGGGTAATATTCATCTAAAGCTTTTGTCGTTAAAAAGTTGTTTAGCAATTGCTGATAACGAGTATCTGGTTCTGACTCAGAAGTCACATTTTTACCTTTCTTCGATATTGTATTATTAATGATGTCCCAATCATATTCAGGAGAGTTAATTACAGCTTGAGGAATACTTTGGTCAATGATTCTTTTCATCACCAAATAGATCATTTCTTGTTTATACTGACCATTTTCAGTACTATAATTAGATTTTAACTCATCGCGAAGATTCCAATGGGTGATTAATTTCATATCCTCAGGAAAGTGTTTTTTTCCATCCTTACCTATAACATGACCCATGAAAATATTATACTCAGAAATATAAGCATCTGATGTAGTAGCCGCATTAGAACGTGCTTGTAATAAAGAAGCTGGAATACGCGAAGTGAATACATCACCCATTCTAGCATAAGCCCAATCTAAACTATCCCAATCTTTTCCCAAATCGTTTTTCTCGTCTAAACTCAATTCTGGGAAATTTAAAGCAGTAACAAATGCTATTTTATTGGCAAATAAATCTTCAGCCAAATGTGCTTGGGGATTATAAGCGGCAAACATCATATCCACATCGGTCAACTCCCCAATATCCATGTGATTGGGCTCGTTTAACTCTAATTGCAACTTGAGTAGATTTCCCCACAATACTTCATAATGTCTATCGAAACGTAAAAATAATTGTTTACGCTCCTCAGGATTGGCTACATAATTTTCCTCACAGAAGGATTGAAACTCTTCAGCACTCCCATCACTTTCTCTCCAAAGCCTGGCCACTTGTACTACGCCTTTTTTGAGTAGAAAGGCATCTGCATTTGACTGTTTTTCCTGAATTGATTTAATCACAGATTCTATCTTTCCGTTAGAAATTGTTGATTTTTTATTTCCTGCATGGCTAAAGTTAACGAGGAATAAACCCGTCAATACTAGCAAAATAAGAGCTGTTTTTTGTTGCATTTTATTTGATTTTGAACAACAAAATTAGTTTTTTTTTCATGCTAAAAAGAGAATTTTGAGCAATTCGATAATACGTAATCATTCCAAATTACTAAAATCACTATTTACTGACTTACGGCACACTACAACACCAAACATGTAACCTTAAGCTTTTATAATTTTCATTTCTGCTTAATGGATTATTGGATATCAACAAAAAATCAATTAATAGGTTATAGCAAAAACCATGTTCAAAGATTACTTAAGGCCAAAGCATTCATCATTTTAAAAGTTCAACATCTCAAAATAACTGTAAAATATTTTTACACTCTAGTCTAGCCTATTTCTCAAATGTGTATTTTTGTATGGATACATTAACAACCCATTCATTATGCCACAGAAAATTCTAATCATTGATGACAACAGAGGCGTGAGAGAGTCCCTAGAAATGCTATTACTCACTGAGTTTGACGATGTATATACGCTCAGCAATCCCAACACATTAATCTCTACTATTAAACAAAATCAGATTGACGTGGTGCTCTTGGATATGAATTTTAAAACGGGAATCAATTCTGGAAATGAAGGATTATTTTGGTTGAAGGAAATTCAAAAATTGGATCCTAGTATTTCTGTGATATTAATTACTGCTTATGGCGATGTGGAACTAGCAGTAAAAGCAGTAAAGGTTGGCGCATTCGACTTTATCCTAAAACCTTGGGACAATAACAAACTATTGAGCACCATTGATGCCAGTCTCAAACTCAGAAAAACAAAATTGGAGAATGTCAATCTTCAAAAAACCACTCACCTTTTAAAAAATGAATTGAATGCCAATTCTTATTCCATCATTGGTCAATCGGATAGCATAAAATCAGTGATGAGCATGATAGAAAAGGTAGCCAAAACCGATGCCAATATTTTTATCACTGGAGAAAATGGAACAGGTAAAGAACTGGTGGCTCGAGAAATCCATCGCCTATCCAAACGCAAAGATGAGATTTTAGTGACTGTGGATATGGGAGCCGTAAGTGAATCTTTATTTGAGAGCGAACTTTTTGGATATAAAAAAGGCGCTTTTACAGATGCCAAAGAAGACCGAAGTGGAAAGTTTGAAGCCGCACAAAGAGGAAGTCTATTTTTAGATGAAATAGGGAATCTATCATTGGCTATGCAAGCAAAAATACTTACTGCACTTCAAAATAGAACCATCACTAAAATCGGAAGTCATCAAGCCATTCCAATTGACATTAGATTGATTTCTGCCACCAATAAAGACATTAATAAGATGGTGGAGGATGGTGAATTTAGAGAAGATCTTCTATACAGAATTAACACGATAAATATTGAGCTTCCTCCTTTGAGGGAAAGAGGCAATGACGCCATCCTACTCGCTCATTTCTACCTCAATAAATATGCTCAAAAATATGGCAAGCCTGCTTTTAGCCTAAGTGATAAAGCAGAGAAAAAACTACTGAGCTATAATTGGCCCGGAAATGTGAGAGAGCTACAACATTGTATGGAGAAAGTAGTTATCCTAGCCGAAAAGTCGAAGCTGGACGAGTTTAGCTTCAGTCTTAATGAGGAGCAAGAAACTAATTCTGGAGGATTCCAGATGGGAACTCTTGAGGAGATGGAAAAGAAAATGATAAAGGCAAGTCTAAAGAAAGCCAAAGGAAATATGAGCATGGTAGCCAAGAACTTGGGAATTACTAGACCTACTTTGTATAGTAAATTGAAGAAATACGGCTTATAGAAGATTCCACGCAAAGCGCGCAAAAGAAAATTCCACGCAAAGTATGCAAAGGAAAAACCATGCGAAAAACGCAAAGAAAAAACAAAAAACAAGAATTAGGAAATTAAGAATTTAAAAACCAACATGATGGACGAAAATGATATTTCATACAAGTGTATTGGTGCAGCCATAGAAACTCACAAAGCAGTTGGACCAGGTTTATTAGAATCGGCCTATGAAAATGCACTGGTCCATGATTTAAGAGAAATTGGATTTGATGTACAACAACAACTCGCCTTACCATTTATTTATAAAGATGTGAGACAAGCAGTTGGATACAGAATAGACTTGTTAGTTGAAAACAAAGTAATCGTCGAAATCAAAGCAGTTGAGAATTTACTACCTGTTCATCACACTCAAGTTCTGACCTATTTAAAGCTATCTGGTCACAAATTAGGATTGTTGATTAACTTCAATTCAAAAACATTAAAACATAATATCCACAGAATTGTAAATGACCTATAATCCTTTGCGATTTTAGCGAGACCTTTTGCGCTCTTTGCATGGAAATAAAAAAAAGAGAAATGTCAAATAAAAACTTCTACATACACATCACCCTCCGCTTGTTCTTTATTATTAGCCTGAGCATAGCTGGGACCTATTATGTCCTCATAGAACAGAATTATTGGATAGCCTCTGCCCTACTCGTGCTTCTTGTGATAACTGTTGTTTTGCTCATTAAATACTTTAATAATATCAATCGTTGGATGGCCTTTTTCCTTCTAGGTATTGAAAACGAGGATACCACTTTAAAACCTCCTCCAAAATCGGGTAATAAATCTATCGATGATGTTTATAAAGGGATGAACCGTCTGAACGATATTTTTAAAAGTGCTAAAATAGAAATCAATACACAAGAACAGTATTTTAAAAAGGTGATAAAACAATCGGCCACCGGACTTTTCTCTATCAATGGAAATAATAGAATCATCAATATCAACTCTGCCGCCACCAAACTCACTCAACTTTATGAGTTTCATCATGTAAATACCTTTAGACATATCGATGCAGCCTTACCCAAGTTCCTCACCCATCATCCATTAGATCAAAATTCAGCTATTTTTGAAAATCAGTTTGGACAAAAGCTTTTATTCAAACTCTCTGAAATTAAAACCCAAAACGAGAGGATCAGGTTAGTTGCGGTTAGCGATATCACCAAAGAATTAGACAATGGCGAAGTAGAAGCCTGGATAAAACTAGCTCGTACTTTATCTCACGAAATCATGAATAATATTGCACCCATCACTACCTTATCTCAGGTGATTTCTAGCTATTATAAAAAAGAAAATCAAGCTATTGAAGTGGAGGAACTCAATCCTAAAATCATAGCCAACACCATAAAAGGGCTCAATGTCATTCAAGACAGAAGCAGTGGATTGATGAAATTTGTAGAGAATTATCGAAAATTCACCAAATTACCAAAACCGGAAATTCATTCTACCGATATTTCGGAGGTATTAACAGGTGCATTATTGGCAGTGGGAACCTATCCACATTTCGATCAAATAAAAGTTCAATTCAAAATCCCCAAGAAAGTATTTATAGAAACCGATGCGCAATTGATTTCTCAGGTGATACATAATATTCTCAAAAATGCCTATGAAAGTTTGATTCAGTCAGAAATTAAAAATCCTATTCTAAAAATAAGTCTTCAACAAACAGGAACACAAACCAGCATTGAGATTTCTAATAATGGACCAAGTATTCCTCCAGAAATAAAAGAACAGATTTTTGTTCCATTCTTCACTACCAAAGAAGATGGAACCGGTGTTGGTCTGAGTTTAAGTAAACAAATCATGCTGAAAATGGATGGTGATATTTATGTGACAGAAAAAGAAGAAGGGTTTACTTGCTTCGTTATTAATCATAATGCAAAGACTTAGGTTCACCAATTACTAGATTTAGAAGCTATTACACAGAGGGATTCAAAGAATACACGGGAATCCACAAAGAATAAAAATAACAAAACAAGCCAACATTAAAAAAGCATTAATTCCTTCGTGAAACTTTGAGAAACTCTTCGGGCACTTTGTGGTAGGACTTTTGTTAATCATTCAAAAACCAAGGACCTATCCTTTCTTAGCTCAAGGCTATCATCCTTTACTCATCTCTAAAGGGATCAAAAGCCCCAAAGGGGATTGAAGCCCTGACAACTTTAGCCACTTTGAGTTATAGCTTTCACTATTCATTAAAAATCATAATATTATTAAGTCGATATCTTTAAAAAATCTTAAAAGCGCAAAAATGAAAGTTTCAGACAAATTACAGCCTATATAATTCCCTATTTTTGCATAAAAATTAAATATTATGTACTCATTTGAATATAGAAATCCTGTTAAAATTATTTTTGGAGCAGGTAGCATTAGTAAAATAGCCAACGAAATTCCTAAAACTGCAAAAGTCCTCATTACTTATGGAGGAGGGAGCATTATGAAGAATGGTGTTTATGAACAAGTAAAACAAGCCCTTAAAGGATACGAGACTTACGAGTTTGGTGGCATCGAAGCCAACCCAGAGTTCGAAACATTAATGAAGGCCGCAAATGTGGTTAAGGAAAAAAATATAGATTTCCTTTTGGCTGTGGGTGGTGGAAGTGTATTGGACGGAACAAAATTCATTGCAGCAGCAGCAAAATATGAAGGGGAAGATGCTTGGGACATTCTTGCCAAAGGAGCTCCTATCACATGTTCTGTTCCATTAGCAGGCGTATTAACGCTTCCTGCAACGGGTAGTGAAATGAATATGGGCGCCGTAGTAAGCAGAAGAGAATTAAAAATGAAACTGGCATTCCTTCATCCTCTTTCCTATCCTCAGTTTTCTATTCTAGACCCTAATGTGATGGAAAGCCTTCCGAAACGCCAAAAGGCAAATGGTGTTGTTGATGCCTATATCCATGTTTTAGAACAATATTTAACTTTTCCAAATGAAGCCAGCATTCAAGACCATTGGGCCGAAGGAGTATTAAAAACCCTCCTCTGTTATGGTGAAAGATATGTTTTAGAAGATTTTGATTATGATGTTGCAGCTAATGTCATGTGGGCAGCTACATCTGCATTAAATGGAATTATTGGTTTAGGTGTGCCTCACGATTGGGCCACTCATATGATTGGGCATGAGATTACTGCTTTACATGGTTTAGATCATGCACAAACTTTAGCTGTTGTGATGCCAGGAATGATGCGCATTATGTTTGAAGCTAAAGAAGAAAAAATCCGTCGATTTGCTCGTAATGTTTATAATATCAGCAATGAGGAATTTAGTGTAGAATTGGTAATTGAAAAAACTGAAAAATTCTTCCAGAGCTTAGGTGTGAAAACTAAGTTATCAGAATATGATATTAAAGAAGAAGATATTCCTGCCATCATTGAAAACCTAGCCAAAGGAAACGAAATTAAACTTGGAGAAAAAGGATTGGTAACCGCTGAGAAAGTGGAAATGATTTTAAAATCACAACTATAATCCTATAATCTTACAAAAGATTAAAAGGCTAAAAACTAAAAGGTTTTTAGCCTTTTTTTAAACCTACAATTATTAACCTCAATACGACATTAAATGAGGCCACAGTTTCAGATAATTAGCTCATATCTGACACAAATACTCAAAGAAACCTCAAAAAATACAAAATAAAATAGCACCAATTCCTTCGCGGAATTTTAGGCTTCTTTGAATTACTCCCCACGATAATCTTATCAAAAAAATCAATTTCCCATACCTAAAAGTAGGTATTTTGAAAGCTTTCTTTATAATCTGTCTTAATAAGATCTATTTTCGCGTATATTTTCGAAGCTGATGAAAACCCTTTACGATTTAAAACAAGGCGAAAGCGCCATTATTGTTAAAGTTCGCGGCCGTGGTGCCTTTCGAACCAGGATCATAGAAATGGGTTTTGTAGTCGGAAAAAAAGTTACCTCTCTCAAATCAGCTCCCCTCCTTGACCCTGTAGACTATAGCATCATGGATTATGATGTGAGTCTAAGAAAACAAGAAGCCCAGCTTATTGATGTGATGATGGAAGATGAACCAGGTAGAGTAAAATCGCCTGACTTTCATGGAATGGTAGAGGATGGCTCTAGAGGTAAAAAAGGTCATATCAGAAAAGATAAGATCATCAATGTAGCTTTAGTTGGAAATCCAAATTCTGGTAAAACGAGCTTGTTCAACTTTGCGAGTAATTCGAGGGAACGAGTTGGTAATTATAGCGGAGTCACCATTGATGCTAAAACTGCTCGATTTTATCAAAACGACTACCAGTTCAATATTGCCGATCTTCCTGGCACCTACTCTATTACTCATTATACTCCTGAGGAGCTTTATGTAAGAAACTATATCTTCGAAGAAACTCCAGATGTGGTGATTAATGTAGTAGATTCCTCAAATCTGGAGCGCAACCTTTTCCTAACCACCCAGCTCATCGATATGGATATTAAAGTGGTCATTGCTCTTAATATGTTTGACGAACTAGAGAAAAAGGGAGATGAATTTGATTATAAGTCCCTTGGAAAAATGATTGGAATCCCCATGGTTCCAACTGTTGGTTTCAAAGGAAAAGGAATTGAAGAATTATTCAATACTGTGATTGAAGTCTATCATGATAGGCATACATTTGTTCGCCATATTCATATCAATTATGGAAAACAGTTGGAAAATTCTATTTCCTATATTCAAAAATTGATTAAGAATCCTGAGAACTATCACTTGACCAATTTAGTGAGCAGTAGGTTCTTGTCCATTAAATTACTAGAGGAGGACCAACATTCCTTCGATAGAATAAAGGTTCTAGGAAATGTAAAAGCCATCACTAAAACGGTAAAACACGAACAAAAAAGACTTCAACATGAATTTGATGATGAGCCGGAAACGATTATTGCTGATGCACGATATGCATTTATTGGCGGTGCATTAAAAGAAACCCTTAAGCCAGGTCAAAGCAAGAAATGGGAAACCGTGAATATCATCGATGCTTTCCTGTTAAACAAAATATTTGCCTTTCCGGTTTTCTTAGGATTTATGTGGTTGATGTTTTATTCTACTTTTTTTGTGGGACAATATCCCATGGAATGGATTGAAACTGGTGTTTCTTTCCTCAGTAATTTCCTCAATCAGATAATGACCGATGGGATGCTTAAAGATTTAATTGTGGATGGCATAATCGGTGGAGTTGGTGGTGTTATAGTTTTTCTTCCCAACATACTCATTCTATTCTTTTTTATTAGCTTAATGGAAGATACCGGATATATGGCTCGAGTGGCCTTTATTATGGACAAACTGATGCATAAGATGGGCCTTCATGGTCGTTCCTTCATTCCCATGTTAATGGGTTTTGGTTGTAATGTGCCCGCTATCATGTCCACTAGAACCATAGAAAACCGTAACGATAGATTGTTAACGATGCTCATCAATCCTTTTATGTCTTGTTCTGCTCGCTTACCAGTTTATTTACTAATTATCGGAGCCTTTTTTCCAAACAATCCGGGTACAGTATTATTTAGCATCTATTCAATAGGAATCATACTGGCAGTATTAGTGGCCATCATATTCAAAAAGACCATATTTAAATCTGAGGACTCCCCTTTTGTAATGGAACTTCCTCCCTACCGAGTTCCAACCATGCGAAACTCATTAAAGCATATGTGGTTTAAAACCAGGCAATATTTGCAAAAAATGGGAGGAATCATTTTAGTAGCCAGCATTATTATTTGGGCATTGAGCTATTTCCCAAGGGATGTAGAATTCAGCAAGAATTACCTAGAGCAAATTGCACAAAAAGAACAAGTAATCAGCCTAGAAAGGAATAAAGAAATTATTGAAGATTATCAATTTCAGCTTATCACCTTAAAAAAAGAACAAGCAGCCGAACTACAAGAAAAGAGTTATTTGGGGATGCTAGGAAAAGGGGTTGAACCCATCATGAAACCACTTGGCTTTGATTGGAAAATGAGTGTGAGTTTAATAGCGGGAGCCAGTGCCAAAGAAATAGTAGTAAGCACATTAGGCGTACTCTACCAAGCAGATCCTGATGAAGAAGCTGAAATTTTACAAAAAAGATTACAAGAGGAAACCTATAAGTTTGGACCAAATAAAGGGCAAAAAGTGTTTGATCCTATTACCGCTTTTGCTTTCCTCATATTCGTATTAATATATTTCCCATGTATAGCCACCGTTGCTGCTATTAAAAAAGAATCGGGCAGCTGGAAATGGGCCATCTTCATGATGAGTTATACCACAGGTTTAGCATGGATACTCGCATTTCTTGTCAACCAAATAGGACACTTAATATTTTAAAAAATGATACAAGAAATAATTGTTTATGCGATATTGATTATAACTTTCGGATTAACTTTTTATAAGCTTTTTGGCTTCTTTGATATGTTTAAAAACGATAGTAATAAATCAGCTTGCGGCTCGTGTGCCTCCTCCTCTTGCGGAAGTTGTAGTGTTAAAATTATTGCTAACAACAAAAAAATACTACACCCATTAAAAGTGGACTATGAAAAAATGAATGGCTAAGTCAATTTTTCATCCACAGATATCAGCTTATTCTCCTCACCTTTTTTAAAAATCATTACGCTTATCATTTTAGTTTTGATATTTAATAATTTTCACTAACTTTACATTAAAATATTAAGATGTTATGATAAACAAAGCCACATTTAATTCCAATTACGAAATTTTCGATAGAGAAATTGTAAAAGAAATCATTGATATATATATTGCAGAGTACCCAGAAAGAATGGTTAATCTGGAAAAAAACATTAAAGAAAACGATCTTGAAAGTTTATACAAAAATGCACACAGCATGAAAGGGGTTACCGCCAATTTCTTTGACAAAGAAACTGAAGAGTTTGCGCGTCAACTTGAATCAAAAGGTAGAGAAGGCGACTCCACAGGATTAGAAGAAATCTTTGAAGAACTAAAAAAAGCTTCAGAAAGTCTAATTGACGAACTTGAAGCTTTAGGTAGAGAATATAGTTAAAAAACGATATTAATCTAATTGATTAAGTTGAGAAAGTGCCTTTTCGTGATTGGGCACTTTTTTTAGTAATTCCTTATACTTAATTCTAGCATCCTCTTTATCACCACTTAATTCTAAGGCTAATGCCATATTAAAAAGGGCATCATAATAATCTTCATTAATATTCAAGGCTTTTTGAAAATAAATGATAGCTTGAGGAAAATCCTCTAAATAAACCAAATTAATATAGCCTAAGTTATAATATGCATTTTCGCTTTCTTCTTTGGCTAATAATGATTCGTACTTTCTAACAGCCTCCCCCAGATTTCCATTATCTTGATAATACAAACCCATGATATAAATAGCGTGGGTGTTATTGGTATCTAAATCTAAAGCATTTTGATAATATTGCTCTGCTAATGGGTTTTGTTTTGCTGCCTGAAGGTTACCTAACATAATCCAAGCATCGTAAAAATCAGGATTGACTTCAACTGCTTTTTGATATTGGAAAATAGCACTTGAGGTATCACCTTTCTCAGCATAAGTCATTCCTTTTAAAAAGTATGCATCTTCCAACATGGGATCAATAGCCAAAGCATCATCTACATATTGAAGCGATATCTTATAATCTTGATAAATGAAATACAACCTCGACAGTTTCAATAATGCAGCAGTATTCTGAGGATCCATTTTTATAGTTTTCAAAAGGATCGCTCTACTATCTACAAATCGTTCTTTAGCAAAATAAACATCGGCAAGAGTGATCCAAATACTTGGATTCAAAGTATCAAGCTGAATAGCCTTACTCACATCAGCTAAAGCTTTATTATATTCTCCTGTGATCAGAAAAAAATTGGCCCGGTCATTATATAATAACGGATTATTAGGCTCATCTCTAATATTCAGGTTTAAAGAATCAAAAGTAGTTAAAACACGCGTTTTAACTACTTCTTCTTGTTGACTCACCGACTCTTTTGGCTCTGTATTTTGGCAAGAAAAGCCAAAGAATACCAAAAGAGCTAATATGTAAACGATATTTTTATGCTTCATCCTCTGTTTCTGGTTTTGGATTAATAGCATCCATAATTTTTTGTTCTAATTCATCGGCTAATTCAGGATTGTCTTTCAATAAAGCTTTAACAGCATCTCTACCTTGACCTAGTTTAGTATCTCCATAGCTAAACCAAGAACCTGCTTTTTTAACAATACCATATTCAACACCTAAATCCACAATTTCACCAACTTTAGAAATCCCTTGTCCGAAAGTAATCTCAAACTCGGTTTGACGAAATGGAGGAGCCACTTTATTCTTCACCACTTTAACTCTCACTCTATTTCCAACCACCATATCGCGGTCTTTAATAGATGAGATTCTACGGATATCTAGACGAACACTGGCATAAAATTTCAAGGCGTTACCACCAGTAGTAGTTTCTGGATTTCCAAACATCACCCCAATCTTCTCACGAAGCTGGTTGATGAAAATACAAGTAGCACCAGTTTTACTAATTGTTCCTGTTAACTTACGCAAAGCTTGAGACATTAATCGAGCTTGAAGACCCATTTTACTGTCTCCCATCTCTCCTTCTATTTCACTTTTAGGAGTAAGTGCTGCTACAGAATCCACTACAATAATATCAATAGCACCAGAGCGAATTAAGTTCTCTGTAATTTCTAAAGCTTGCTCTCCGTTATCTGGTTGAGAGATGAAAAGGTTTTCAATATCCACACCTAAATTTGCGGCATAAAAACGATCGAAAGCATGCTCTGCATCAATAAATGCGGCAATACCACCAGCCTTTTGAGCTTCTGCAATGGCATGGATGGCCAAAGTGGTTTTACCTGATGATTCAGGACCATAAATCTCTACTACTCTTCCTCTTGGAAGACCACCAATTCCTAGTGCTACATTTAGACCAATAGACCCTGTAGGTATATATTCAATTTCAGAAATAGCTTCATCACCCATTCTCATGATGGCACCTTTACCATATGATTTTTCAATCTTATCTAGAGTGAGTTGTAAAGCTTTTAACTTTTCCTTTTTAACGTCTTGTTGTTCTTTTGCCATTTTATGTTTCTTGATATTATAGACTTAGTTCTTTGTATAATTGTTGGGTAGCTTCTTTGGTTTTTATCTTATGGAGTATATGTGCTATTTTACCCTCCTCATCTATCACAAAAGTATAGCGATAGATTCCTTCATATTCTCTACCATATAATTTCTTAGGTCCCCAGGCACCAAATGCTTCAATCACTTCTTTTTTCTCATCGGCTATTAGTGGATAAGGAAGCTCATTTTTAGTGGCAAAGTTTTTCTGACGTTTCACAGAATCGGCACTAACACCAATAATGGAATAGCCTTTTGCTTGCCAATCGGAATAGTTATCTCTAAAATCACACGACTCCGCAGTACAACCAGGAGTACTTGCTTTTGGATAAAAGAATACCACCAGCTTTTTTCCTTTATAATCTGCAAATGAAATAGGATTCTCATCCTGGTCAACTCCCTTAAAATCAGGAGCCAAATCTCCAACTTTTAATTCAACCATTTGTAAATATTTTGATACAAATATAATACATTATTTATTGAGTTTGACGGTGTTTATACATTATTATTGATTAGAATCTAATCAGTTAGAACGGTGTTTTTTAAGGACTAATCAAGTTCTACTTGGCTCATTCTATCATAATATTCAAACTCTCCATTTAAAAACCTTGACTTGACTTGCCCATTATCATACCAATTTATGGTTGAATCGTTTATACAGTTTCCATTATCATATAACATCCGGGCAGAAATCTGACCATTCTTATAATACTCCAACATCAAACCATTCCTCATCCCATTATGGTATTCTATTTCACTATCAAGTTCCCCTGATTCATACCATATCTTATACCAACCTTCTAGCTTTCCATCAATCATAAATACCTCGTACTTCTTATTCCCATTTTTGTAATAGTCGGTTTGAAGTTTATTTATTGGTACTGTTTCTTGATATTCATCAAAATCTTTTTGTCTTCGAACCCGATCTAAAGTATTCAATACAATAACACTAGGAGCATAACATTTATATAGATTCAAAAGACTGTCAATCTTATTCTCGTTTTTTATGACATTCTTCAAACTGGGATTATATGATATATCTTTATAATAATCCTTCATAAACTTCTGATAATCTTTATAATATTGAAGATAGAGCAAGTAAATATTTTCTTCAGATATAAATTCAGGAGGAAGTTTGACGAGAGCCTCTTTAAACTTTCTAGAGAACAATTCATTCATCTTGAAATAGTAATCAAAATGAATGAGTGTTTCATCATCATACTTCCCATCTTTTAAGTAAGAATGCCAGGGCAACATCAGAGCTTTCACTCTTATTGAATCAAAATTCTCACTCAATATATCATATTCGAAATTTCCAGAAATTAATCCAACGCTTGATGTAAAATAATTAGGGAAGCCTTTGTAATAATCTGCATTTAGAATCCTATTCTCTTCCCAATATACCTTTTCCTCTTTCCTTAACAAATCCCCTTCGATCATCATAAATAACATATTAAAAACAATATTTATAATTAACAGTATTTGAATAGTAAAACCTTTAAATTGTAACTTATCATATTTATCTCTAAATAATAATGAAATGTAAAAAGCTCCTCCTGTAAATACTACAAGTACTATAGAAACTACAACTAAGGCTTTTAGAAAGATTGACAACAAAATAAAATCGATAACTCTATTCTGATAAATAAACTTAATTTGTAGCCAAAAAACCAATACAAATACGATAGAATAAATAAGAATGAAGAGTACATTTTTGGTTAAGACTCTGGATTTTGATTTTCTAGCTAAAAATAAAGGAACAGTCAATATGCTATTGAAAAATAATACAATTATTGTCACTAGGTGAGGAATAAAATCATAATTTGTCAAATACTTTATTGAATTAAGGACATTAATGCTAAAAAACACCCATAATAAAATCAAAAGGAAATCATGAAAAGAGAAACTGACAAAAAACTTTTTCATGCTAAGGAAGATTTTCAAAATAGAACTTCCGCATTAAGTTGGCAGCTAAAATGGCTCGTCCTTCTTTTGAGGCTCTAGCATCTGTAATAGGTTCAAATTCTTCTGTAATTAATTGGGCTGCTTTTTCAAAATGAGCCTCCTCAAATTCTTTTCCTAGCAGAAATTCCTCAGCCATAGTCGCACGAACTGGCATAGCAGCCATTCCTCCGTAGGCTAAAATAATCGCTCCTATTTTCTTTTCCTTAGTTAATCGGACGGCAAAAGCAGCGCTGATAGTACTGATGTCCAATTGCTTTCTTTTACTCACTTTCTCCGACCAAAATATCCAATCCTTATCAATTGGAATGATGATTTTAGAAATCAACTCATCGGGCATTAAGCTGGTTTTTCTATAAGCTAAAATGAATTCTTCTAAACTTTCGGGTCTGGCTTCATGTTTACTTTGTATAATGATTTCTGCTTGATGAGCCATCAATAATGGCAATATATCTCCAATGGGAGAAGCACTTCCCACATTGCCACCAATGGTAGCTACATTTCGAATTTGTTTGCTGCCAAAAACATCTAATATCTTTTTAAAATCGGGCCAATCATTTACCATTTCCAATCGAAGCTGCTCCATCGTTACAGAAGCACCAATTTCCCAATAGCTTTCATGTTTTGTTATCTCTTTCAGCTCTTTTACATTGGAAAGGTCTAAAATAGCCGGCAATTCTTGATGTTTTTTGGTCTTTAATAAAGCGATGTCCGAAGCACCTCCTATCAACAGGAGGTCTGGTTTTTCTTGTTTGATACTTAAGGCTTCTTCTAAACTTAAGGGCTGGATATAATTAGCGGAGTCAAAAGCTTGTAAATTTTGTTTTAGCTCTTTTAATCTGGCAATAATATGTTTTTCCTTATTGGCAAACTCGTCAACAAAATCTGACTCACCAATCTCAATAGCCGCTTCTTTTATGCTTTCATAACCCGTACAACGACATAAATTACCACTCAAACTATTTTGTATATCCTCCTCCGTTTCTTGGTTCTTATAAAACGAAAATAGACTCATCACTATTCCTGGTGTACAATAACCACATTGGCTTCCATTATATTTTGCCAATACTTCTTGCACAGGATGAAGCTCATATTCTCCATTTACCGTTTTCGATAAATGCTCCACCGTTAATAATTGCTTTCCATGCAGATAAGGCAAGAATAAGATACAACTGGTCACAGCTTTATAAATCAATTTATCATTTACTTCCTCAACAATAACAACTGTACAGGCACCACAATCGCCTTCGGCACAACCCTCTTTAGCACCTAAATAATCAGAATTAGATCTTAACCATTCTAAGACAGTAGTTGTAGATGAAAAATCTGAATCCGAATCTAGTTTGAGATTCACCAATTCATCATTCAATAGAAACTCAATATTATTTCTTTCTTCTCTCATGATTATGCCTTTCTCATTTTATTGACTTCATCAACCAACTGCGCCAAAATGCTTAAAGCAATTTCTCGAGGAGTCTCACATTGAATCTTTAAGCCTATTGGAGAATACACCTTATTAATAGCTTCTTCTGAATGACCACTCTCCAGCCATTTATTTTGAGCTTTGGCAGCCTTTCTTTTACTAGCCATCATTCCTAAATAAGCATGCGGCTTTGATAAAACATGGTCAACAATGCCAGCATCGTAATCATGTTTATAAGTAGTCACCACCACAAAATCATTCTTCTGAAATTCCATACTTTCCCAAGCATCTGGAAATTCATTACCTATATAATTTATTGCACTATTCTTATCTATGAAAATATCAGTTCTATTATCGATTAAATGAACATCGAAACCAAAAGGAAGTGCCATTTCTGCCAACATTTTCCCAATATGACCTGCCCCAAAGATAAGAAGACGCGGTAAGGAGTTAATGGCTTCAAAATAGATTTTCACACTTCCTCCACAATGCATACTCAAATCACTTCCCAGTTCATAGTCCATCGTTTTTATCTGAAAAGTATTCATCATCTGAAGAGCCTCCGCTATCACCGTTTGCTCTATCACTCCACCACCAACAGAACCTTCTATACTTCCATCGCTTAATACCAGCATTTTACTACCTGCTTTACGTGGAGTGGAGCCCACACTTTCTATGACCATACAGAGTACAGCAGCTTTCTTTTCTTCTTGAATTTGGTTTAAAGACGGTATCATTTCGTTCATAGCGATCAGTTTAAAAGCGAATTTACAAAAATCTATAGGTTTGCTCTAAATAATCTCCATATTTTTGCCAAATGCGTATTTCTAGCAATAAATATAAAAGCGTCATGGCATTTGCCATAGAGGAGCTCTCCGGAATATATCCTGAAGAAGAAACAAAAGCCATTACTTTATGGCTATTCGAAGAATTTTTGGGAGTTGGACGAGTGGACTTTCAATTAAACTTGAATAACGGCATGAGCGAATCGGAATTATTAAAGTTCAATTTCGCCATTAAGGATTTAAAAAAAGGGAAGCCCATACAACATGTATTAGGATACACCTGGTTTCTCAATCTAAAACTCCAAGTAAATGAACACACTTTAATTCCCAGACCAGAAACTGAGGAGCTAGTTCAATACATTATTTCCAAAGAAAATTCTAATAGTAGTTTGAAGATACTTGATATCGGCACAGGAACAGCCTGCATTCCTCTAGCCTTAGAAAAGGCCATGCCACAGCATAAGTATTATGGACTTGATTTTAAATCTGAGATTATTGAATTGGCCCAAAAGAATGTTCAAGCTCAGAACTCTACCATCGACCTTGTCCAATTAGATATCCTCAAAGAAGACTTCAGTGGAGATTACGATGTTATCATCTCCAACCCTCCATACGTTCTAGAATCCGAGAAAAAAGAAATGCATAAAAATGTAGTAGATTTTGAGCCTGAATCTGCTTTATATGTAAAAGACTCCGCTCCTCTTTTATTTTACGAAAGAATTATTCTTCAAGCTAAAGACCACCTCCATAATAATGGAAGGTTATATTTTGAGATCAATGAAAAATATGGAACTGAACTTTCAGATCTTTTAATTAAACATGGCTTCGAATCCATCCAAATAATATGCGATTTTAGAGGCCGAATTAGATTTAGCACAGCCATTTTACGCCAAAAAAAGTGATTTCTCTTTGAATCTCCATAAACATTCCTATAAACAAAACCATGCATGCATATAAATACCAAGAGATTATTTTTTACAACTCACTGGTTTTGTGCAACTTTATTTTTCAGTAATTTAAATTGAATAAAAACAAGGCTTATGAAATTAACATTTCGGTACTTCCATATTTTTTTCTAAAAAAATACTATATTTGCTAAGTTTTTACGAATGACCTAGGTACTTTGTAAAATATTTACGAATCTTTACTAAAACAACCAGTCAAAAAATATTGAATGGACCATTTTTTTGAGAAATACAGAAATAATATTATTGGAAACGATCTAGTAATGCAGTCTCCTTATGGGGAAAAAAAGGTATTGTATGCAGATTGGATCGCCAGTGGTAGGCTATATAGCCCTATTGAAAAAAAGATTCAAGAGGATTTTGGTCCTTGGGTAGCTAACACACATACTGAGACCAGCGAGACAGGAACCATAATGACCAAATCTTATCATTGGGCACAAAAGATTATCAAAAAACATGTGAATGCACATGACGATGATATTTTAATAACCAGTGGTAATGGAATGACAAGTGTCATCAATAAATTCCAAAGAATTCTTGGCCTAAAGAACTGTGGTGTTCTTTCTGGTAAATCATGTATACAAAATGAAAAAGATCGCCCCATCGTTTTCATTACCCATATGGAACATCATTCAAATCAAACCAGCTGGCTAGAAACCAATGCCGAGGTGATTGTTTTAGAACCTAACAAAGATTTAACCGTAAATCCTGATGAATTAAGGAAACAGCTGAAGAAATACGAGGATAGAAAATTCAAAATGGGAAGTTTTTCGGCTTGTTCAAACGTTACAGGTGTTCATACCAACTATCATGAATTAGCAAAAATCATGCATCAACATCAGGGCTTATGCTTTATTGATTTTGCTGCCAATGCACCATATGAAGATATGAACATGCACCCTGAAGATCCTGAAGAAGAATTAGACGCTATATATTTCTCTCCTCATAAATTCTTAGGAGGCCCAGGCAGTAGTGGTGTTTTAATTTTCAATAATAAGTTATACTTAAACAAAACTCCAGATCATCCCGGTGGAGGAACAGTAGATTGGACCAATCCTTGGGGAGAATATAAATATGTAGATAATATAGAAGCTAGAGAGGATGGTGGAACACCTGGATTCCTGCAAGCTATTAGAGTTGCTCTGGCTATAAAACTAAAAGAGCAAATTGGAGTCAAAAATATAGAAGCACGAGAAAAAGTGTTGGTAGCAAAGGCATTCGAATTATTGGATCCGATTGAAAAGCTACATATTCTATCTGGAGATTTAAAAGACCGATTAGGGGTTATATCCTTTTATATAGAAGATATTCATTATAATCTTGCAGTTAAAATATTGAATGACAGATTTGGAATTCAATTGCGTGGCGGCTGTGCTTGTGCTGGTACCTATGGACATTTTTTAATGGGAATTACTTCTTGCGAATCAAAAAAAATCACTGAAAAGATTAATAAAGGTGATTTATCTTCTAAGCCTGGATGGGTAAGACTTTCACTACATCCTACCATGACCATTCAAGAATTGGAATTCATAGCACAAGCTTTTAAAGATATGATAGAAAATATTAATGAATGGGAAAAGGATTATCGTTATAACGTAAAGAATAATGAATTCATCCACATATCAGAAACAACAGACAAAGTAGAATTGGTAAAAAACTGGTTCGAATTTGACTAAAAAATACAGAGAGAAGCAATTAGCTTGGGCTACTGAAAACGGTGGCCCTTTTTTTTTGTAAAAATCAGTAAACCACTGGTTAGGATTCAGAAGAACAAATTTGCTAATTCACGAACAAAAGTTAATTTTGCCAAGACAAAAATACAACACTATGGGAATCGTATCGAATCGCTTAAATCAAATGACAGAGTCGGCCACTTTAGCCATGACTAAAAAGAGCCGTGAACTTAAAGAACAAGGAATTGACGTGATCAATTTAAGTATTGGTGAACCAGACTTTAACACTCCTGAGTTTATTAAAGAAGCCGGTAAAACAGCCATTGATGAGAATTATACTCATTATCCACCTGTTCCTGGTTTTCTGCCTTTGCGTGAAGCCATAGTGAAAAAGCTTAAGCGCGATAATGGTCTTGATTACCAAGCTAATCAAATCGTTGTTTCTACAGGTGCTAAACAATCCATTAGCAATGTATTCCTTAGCATAGTAAACCCTGGTGAGGAAGTTGTAATTCCAGCCCCATACTGGGTGAGCTACGCTGACATGGTGATGCTAGCAGAAGGCAAACCTGTTCTCATTAAAACTGATATTGCCAATGACTTTAAGGTAACTCCCGAAGAAATTCGAAAAGCAATCACCGATAAAACTAAAGCGATTATCTTCTCCTCTCCTTGTAATCCTACTGGAACAGTTTATACCAAAGATGAGCTAAAAGAAATTGCAGAATTGATGAAGAATTATCCAGAAATCATCATCATCAGTGATGAAATTTATGAAATCATCAACTTTGACAGTCAGCATGAGAGTATTGCACAATTTGAAGAAGTAAAAAATCAGGTGGTTATTGTTAATGGAGTGTCAAAAGGGTATGCCATGACAGGCTGGAGACTTGGTTTTATTGCCGCGTCGAAAGAAATAGCAGATGCCTGTACTAAACTTCAAGGACAAACTACATCTGGAACTAACGCTATTGCGCAGAGAGCCGCGATTACTGCTTTTGAAGCCGACCCTAAAGAGTGTAAAGAAATTCAAGATATGGTTCTGGCCTTTAAAGAAAGAAGAGATTTACTGATCTCCCTCCTCTCAGAAATTGATGGATTCGTGCTTAACACACCTCCAGGCGCCTTTTATCTTTTCCCCAATATTACTGCATTTTTTGGAAAATCAGACGGAAATATCACTATCAATACAGCCACCGACTTGGTTTTATACATTCTAGAAAAAGCTAATGTAGCTTTGGTAACAGGAGAAGCTTTTGGTGATGCCAATTGTATGCGCCTATCTTATGCAGCATCCTCAGAAACATTAACTATTGCAGCTACTAGAATTAAGGAAGCCTGCTCACTCTTGAAATAATATCAGACCTAAGAAAACTGTTCCATCAGGAACAGCAAACAATATAAAGTAATGAAATACGTTTTAATATTTCCAAACATTTGAAATATGAAACGTATCTTTTTGTTATGCCTAATGATATTTGTGTATTCCCTCCTCTTTGCACAAATTCAAACCGATACCCTGAATTTGTTTTTTGACACCGATCATTTTCAGAATACCGAAGAGCATTTTCATGAACTCCAAAAACTCCAAACACTTGAAATCACTAGTATTAAGATTAATGCATTTACAGACAGCATAGCCTCTAATACCTATAATCAAAAACTTTCCAATAAAAGAGCCTATTACACCTATTTTTCCTTGCTCAAACTAGACTTCCCAATCGAAATTTTTAAAGAAGTAAAAGGATTTGGGGAGGATAAAAACAATATTAATCAGCTATCTAGTTCCAGAAGAGTCTCCATTATATACCAATATCATCAAAATAAAACAGAGGAGCCCACCAAACAAAAACAGCCAAAGAAGAAAGCTATTCCTAAACAAATTGATGAACAAATAAGCTCAGGTGATGTTGGAGATAAAATTATTGCTAAAAACATCAATTTCCAACCAGGAAATCACAGAGTCCTTCCTCAATCACTCCCCGAATTAGAGCAATTACACCAAGCACTAGAAGAACACCCAGCCATAAAAATTGAAATCAGAGGCCATATTTGCTGCCAATATGATGGAAGCGATGGCTACGATGCCCTAACTGGCGATTACCACCTATCAGTTAACAGAGCATTCGCTGTATATTCCTACCTGATCTCTAAAGGAATTAATAAAAACAGACTTTCCTATAAAGGTTATGGGTCTTCACAAAAACTCTTTGAGTTTGAAAAAAACGACAGAGAGAAAATAGCAAACAGAAGAGTGGAAATCATCATTATCGACAACTAACAGTCAATATTTTTACCGTAGTTTAGTCGTTCAACTCCCCCTACATTTCAAATAATTCTTATCTTGGCATTGTTTTAGCATATGAAATCATTAAACAAGTAAGTTTCTAAATTATTAAAGATAAAATCAAAAACTTATTAAAATATTTACGAAACTTGTGTTTTATTTCTAAAAATAGTTGTAAACTTGTACAACTTTTTAGATTGGATATATGTCTAATAAACATCTCAAACACAAATTGAATTTAAAACACACATTATGAAGAGATTAAGTATCATTTTAGCTTTAATACTATTCACTGGAGTCATTTTTGCACAAGATCATGCAGGCAAAACTTTACCAGAAGTTACAGTAAAAACCATCACTGGAGAATCTTTCAATACAGCAGATATTGATAATGATGGAAAACCAATCATAGTTAGCTTTTGGGCATTATGGTGTCACCCATGTATTAAGGAGTTAACAACCATTGCTGATGTATACGAAGAATGGCAAGAGGAAACTGGCGTAAAGCTTTATGCTATTTCAATTGATGATGCACGTTCTACTGCTAAGGTTGGACCATTGGTTAATGGAAAAGCATGGGAATATGAAGTTCTTCTAGATCCTAATGGTGATTTTAAGAGAGCTATGAACGTAAACATGATTCCTCATACTTTTGTTCTTGATGGTAACAAGAATATTGTTTGGCAACATACTTCTTTCGCAGAAGGTGCAGAATTAGATTTAATTGAAATCATTGAAAAAGTAGCAAACGGAGAAGACATATCTGGACACTAATCACGTGATTAAGTATTCAGAACCTTTAGTTTGAAGCATAAGATATAAACATATCATAGAATGAAAAAACATATACTTAAATCGATTGGAGTATTTGCGATATTATTCGCTTTTACACAAGTTGCTTTTGCTCAGAGTCCTCAAAAATACGGACAAGTAAGCGGAAGTTTTCAGTTGGACGCTCAGATTTACCAACCTGATAGTAAATTGGGAATTACCAACGAAGATATTAATGGAAAAGACGCTAGAATGAATGCCTTTGGTAATATCATTTACCGCTTGGGTAATTTCTCTGCGGGGGTTCGTTACGAAGCATATCTTCCCCCTTTAGCAGGTTTTGATGACAGGCTAGAGGGTCAGGGCTTTGCAAACAGATGGGCCAGATACAATACTGGAATCATTGATGTAACAGTAGGTAACTTTTATGAGCAATTTGGCTCTGGAATGATATTTAGAGCCTACGAAGAATGGAGTTTAGGGTATGACAACTCTGTGGATGGTGCCAGAATTATTCTAACTCCCACAAAAGGAGTAACTATCAAAGGTATTTATGGTACACAAAGATTTTTTTGGGAAAAATACGAGAAAGACAGTAGAGGAATAGTAAGAGGTGGTGATGTCGATCTTTTCATTAATGACCTTTTCTCAAGTCTTGAGACCTCTAAGACCAAATTAACACTTGGCGGAGGGTTAATTAGTAAATATCAAGCTGACTTAGATCCTATCTATAAATTACCTGAAAATGTAATGTCATGGTCAACAAGATTTAATTTAAGTCATGGTGGTTTTTTCTGGCAAACAGAATATGCACATAAAATCAACGACCCAAATGCCATTAATAATTTTATTTATAAAGATGGCCAAGGTTTATTCACTTCTATGTCCTATTCACAAAAAGGATTTGGTTTTGCTTTAAGCGGAAAATGGATCGACAATATGGGATTCAAATCTGACAGATCAGTAACTGGAGATGCCTTGTTTATCAATTTCCTCCCTCCAAATGCTAAGACTCATACCTACAGCCTATCGGCCATGTATCCCTATGCCACCCAAGTGAATGGAGAAGCAGCCATACAAGCTACCCTAAATTATAAAGTTCCTAAAAAATCTAAACTCGGTGGTAAATACGGAATGGGAATTGAAATCAATTTCTCTCACATTCGCTCCATCGAAAAATCACAACTCGACTCAGAAACTCCTATTGGCGAATCGGGAACACTAGGATACGAAACAAAATTCCTATCCATAGGAGATGAAGTCTACTTCCAAGATTTAGGGTTCGAAATCAATAAAAAAATCAATAAGCATTTCAAATTGATTGCATCTGCCGATATGATCACCTATAATATGGATGTGATTGAAGGCCATCCAGGAGAACCCAATGTGGAGGCTTTTGTTTGGGTGACAGATTTAAGTTATAGATTTAAAAGAAAACATAGTATTCGTTGGGAACTATCTCAATTATTGACCAAGCAAGATCAAGGAAATTGGATTGCTTCTACCTTGGAGTATAACTTTGCTCCAACTTGGTTCCTTGCAGTATCCGATCAATACAATTATGTAAATAACGATGGAATCATCTCTTATACTAATGATCAAGGAGAATATCACGAAAACAAATACGACAAACTACATTACCCCACAATAGCTGCCGGCTATACCAAAGGCACTACCAGGGTATTATTATCATATGGTCGTCAAAGAGAAGGCATATTATGCGTAGGCGGAGTTTGTCGCGCAGTGCCTAAATCCAATGGATTCAAAATTACCATCACCAGTAGTTTCTAATTTAAACTAAAAGAAAATGAAAGTTTTAAAAATATTTTTAGCCCTCACAATAATTGGCTTTTCTTTCGCCGCCTGCGATAAGATAGAAGCACCCTATACCCAAGAAGTTGAGAAACCTGTTGGTAACAAAAAAGTTCTTTTAGAAGATTTTACCGGTCAGAAATGTGTAAACTGTCCTTTAGCACATGAAATTGCTCATACCCTACAAGACACCAGTAATTATGGAGAAAAACTCATAGTTGTAGCCATTCATGCTGGTTTCTTTGCAACTCCTAGTGCAGCGCCATTTGATTATGATTTCAGAACAGAGGCTGGAGACATATACGAGAGTTATTTCTCTGTACAAACCTATCCAACCGGAATGGTGAACAGAGTCAATACCGATGGCAATTACCTAATTGACAAAGATGGTTGGGCCACTGAGGTTGCAAAGCAATTTGAAGAAACCAGCCTGGTCAATATAGAGATCACCCCTTCTTTAAATGGTAATAAACTAAGCGGAGAAGTCAATCTTGATTTCATCGAGGGTTTTGCATCTCAAGGCAATGTTCAAATTTGGATTACAGAAGATAGCATTATTAAACCTCAGGTTGTTCCGGGTGGCATGGAAGAAGACTATGTTCATATGCATGTGCTCAGAGGAGCCATTAATGGAAATTGGGGGGAAGCACTACCTTCCGCAAGCTATAATTCAGGAGATAATGAAAGTATCAGTTTTTCTAACTTCCAATTGGGTGACGACTGGGTCACAGACAAACTATCCTTAGTAGTTTATCTATATGAACAAGAAAGTAAAAAAGTCATTCAGGTTGAAGAAATAAAGATTAATTAAAATAAAAAAAAGCGATTGAAATTCAATCGCTTTTTTATTTCTCTCTATATTCGCACCATGATTAAGAAATTTATCTTCTGCTACATAGTTTTAAGCATCTCTGTAATTATTTCTCAACTTTTAGGAGCAAACACTTTAGAAAACTTCCTAAAACCCATGCTGATGGTCAGCTTATTTACTGGCTATTTCTTGTTTAAAAATAGAGCATCAAAACAAAATGACTATTTATATCTTGCTGCCATCGTCTTCAGTTTTCTAGGGGATGCTTTTTTAATGCCCTTATTTAATCAATTTTTGGCTGGTCTCACATCATTTTTGATGGCACACATTTTTTATATTATTCTTTACCTAAAAGACAGAGCAATGCCAATAAAACTAAATCCTACTCAAATTACTATTTTATCACTCGGTCTGCTTATTTTCTTATCACTGCCTTCTCTAATATTATGGAAATTAATTCCTCAAAACCCAGATTACTTTCTAATCATTGCCATCCTCCTTTATTCAACAGCATTATTTGGTCTTATACTCACTGCTATCATTAGAAAACAAACTCCTAGACTTAGCTACCATTATATATTAGCTGGTTCTGGATTATTTCTATTATCGGATAGTTTTCTTTCCATCAATAAATTTGTGTTTAACCTTCCCTATTCACCTATTTGGGTAATCAGCACTTATACCTCCGCACAAGCTCTTATATTTTATGGCTTCTTAAAAAAGAATAGCTAATTTCCATTTATTCTAAATAAAAAACGAAGACAAAATTCTAAGACTTTGGTCTTGTATTTTTCCGTATATTCGTTTCGTATAAAATAAAACAAGATATATGGAAACCAAAGTTTATAATATTAGCGAATTACATTTTGAGCACAGGCTCTGGAAAAGTGAAATGAAAATAATTTTAGGTGAACTCAATGTTTATCAAGAATGGCTATCGAGCATTAGTCTTAAGAGCTATGACATTGAGTTCCAAAAAAAAATAAATTATTTCCAAAACAAATTTGATATTCAAAGAAAACATTTCGACAGTTTCAACGACCGCATTAATGCACAAGACAGTTATATAGAATCTTTAGAAAAGATGAGCGATAACGATATTTCAGACCAAAATATATCTGACCACACCAACCTAAGAGCTGATATCAATGTAGCCTTAGACCTTTACAAAGAACTTAAAAAAGAATATGTTAGTTTTGCAAGAGCTGCCAAATTCTAATCAGCATATAAAAAAAAGAAAAGGACGTGAAAAATAAATTCACGTCCTTTTTTTATATCTTTTTATTCTGGCTTAACTAACTGAATAAACTATCTACGAATTCGTTTCTATCGAAAACTTGCAAATCTTCCATTTTCTCACCAAGCCCAATATATTTTACAGGAATTTTGAATTGCTCACTGATCCCAATAACAACCCCTCCTTTAGCAGTACCATCCAATTTAGTTAATGCCAAAGCATTCACTTCAGTTGCAGCAGTAAACTGCTTAGCCTGCTCTATTGCATTCTGACCAGTACTGGCATCTAAAACCAACAGAATTTCATGAGGAGCATCTGGTAATACTTTTTGCATCACCCGCTTAATCTTCCCCAATTCATTCATCAAATTAATCTTATTGTGCAATCGACCAGCTGTATCAATAATAATCACATCAGCCTTTTGGGCAACACCAGACTCTAAAGCATCATAGGCTACACTTGCAGGGTCGGCATTCATTCCTTGTTCCACTATAGGCACATCTACCCTACCAGCCCATATTTTCAATTGCTCTACGGCTGCAGCTCTAAAAGTATCACTTGCACCAAGAACCACTTTCTTTCCAGCTTTTTTAAACTGATAAGCCAATTTTCCGATAGTAGTTGTTTTACCAACACCATTAACTCCAACCACCATTATTACATAGGGTTGATCTTGAGCTGGAAAATTGAAATTTCGAAGATTAGGATTCTCATTCTCGGATAAAAGATCAGCAATTTCCTCTTTGAGCATTCTATTCAATTCCGATGTTCCAAGGTATTTATCTTTGGATACCCTAGCTTCTATTCTTTCAATAATTTTTAGAGTAGTATCCACACCAACATCAGAAGAAACCAAAATCTCCTCCAAGTCGTCTAATACTATATCATCAATCTTACTCTTACCTGCTATACTCTTGGTAATTTTACCAAACAGGCTGGTTTTTGTCTTTTCAAGACCCTTATCTAGGCTCTTTTTCTTCTCTTTATTGAAAATCGAAAACAATCCCATAATTATTATTTTTAAAAAATAGAAAAAATGCCTTATCATTTAAGCAGATAAGGCATCAGTAATACCGAAATTGTTATTACAATTATTTCTTTTTAATCAGTTCCTTAGCTTGTGCCAAAGGTACTGAATCTTCTTTAAAATAATAAGCTCCAGTTTTCTCTGATTTTAATGTACGTATTACCTTTGCCCAGTCTTTACCGGCAGATTGTAAGGTCGCAACTACTTTCTTAGCCATATCTTATATTCTTATTATTTAATTTCTCTATGAATTGTCATTTTCTTTAGAATAGGGTTGAATTTCTTCAATTCCAATCTATCAGGAGTGTTTTTTCTATTCTTCGTTGTAATATAACGAGATGTACCTGGTTTACCGCTTTCTTTATGCTCAGTACATTCTAAGATAACTTGTCCTCTTGCTTCTTTACTCTTCTTTGCCATTTTGTCTAATTTTTCAGGGCTGCAAAAATAATACTATTTTCCATACTATCAAATAGAAAGAGAAATATTTTCGAATTATTTTTATTTCGCCCAATTGCGCGGCAAAAATAGCCAATTCTTTTCGATAAGCAAATAATTCAACCTACTTAAACCGGATATTTAATAGATTTCAATATTTATCATTTCAACACTATCCTTCTGTATACCAACATCATAAACTAGGTCTTTCCATTGATATGATATAAAATGAATTAAATCATTGATTTTTAAGGAAAAAGCTTTTCTAATTCAATACTTATTACGATATTTGCACCCATTTTTAAGATTAAGTATATAAATAATTAAAAATTAAGCAATTATGCCAGCAAAAATTAGATTACAAAGAAAAGGTAAAAAAGGACGTCCTTTTTTCCACATTGTAATTGCAGATGGTCGTGCACCTCGTGATGGAAAATTAATAGAGAAGATTGGCACTTACGATCCTATGACTAACCCAGCAACTATCGAATTAGATTTCGAAAGAGCAATGCATTGGGTAACAGTTGGGGCTCAACCTACAGACACTGCAAAAGCAATTTTATCCTACAAAGGTGTTTTATATAAAGAACACTTATTAAGAGGAGTTAAAAAAGGTGCTTTAACTGAAGATAAGGTTGAGATCTTATTCAAAGAATGGTTAGCAGAAAAAGAAGCTAAGATTGAAGCAAAAGCTAAAGGTTTAGTAGACACTACTAGAGAAGACCTTAAGAAGCGTTTAGCTGCTGAAGCTGAAGTAAACGAAGCTCGTAAAGCTGAGTTTGCAAAGCAAAGAGCTGATGCCCAAGCTGCTCTTGAAGCTGCTGCCGCTGCAAAAGCCGCTGAAGCTGCTGCTGCCGAAGCTGCTGCCGCTCCTGTTGAAGAAGCTGCAAGCGAAGAAGCTCCTGCTGAAGAAGCAAAAGAAGAAACTGCTGAATAGCATTTTTTCTCTTAAAAATAAGAACCGCCCTGATCTTTCATGGCGGTTTTTTTTATTTTTGTAAGCCATAATATTAACAGCCGAAAAATTTTGGAGAAGAGCATAAACCTTCATGCTTCAAACTTGAAACTTCGTGCAAAAATATCTTTCCATGACTAAAGAAGAATGTTATTACCTAGGGAAAATTACAAGAACCAACGGACATCAAGGTGGTTTGAGTATTTATTTAGATGTAGACAACCCTCATGAATATGCTGGCCTAGATGCTCTATTCGTGGATTATAGAGGAAGCCTCATCCCCTATTTTATCGATAAAATGCAGATTCATACTTCTAAAAATACTGCCGTAGTTTATTTTGAGGATGTGGATGATATTGATATGGCTCAAAGCTTGGTTAATAGCCTCCTTTATCTTCCTACAGCTAGCTTACCTATACTTGAAGGTACCAAATTCTACTTTCATGAAGTTTTGGGATTCAATATTATTGAGAAAAGCTTCGGCCTTATTGGCAAGTGTGATCATATATTGGATTATCCCCAACAAGCCCTTTTCCAAGTTTTTCATGAGAAAAAAGAAGTACTTATCCCCATTAAAGATGAGTTTATTCTTGATGTAGATAGAAAAAAGAAAGAGATTTTAATGGAGCTACCTGAGGGTTTATTGGACGTTTATTTGGCGGAAGAGGAGTAAAGGAAGTTAGAAGTTGGAAGTTAGAAGTTGGAAGTTGGAAGTCGGAAGTCGGAAGTCGGATGACGGATGCTTGATGACGGATGACCGATGACGGATAAAATCCAAGCTTCATCCTTCATCCTTCATCCTTCATGCTTAATGCTTCATCCTTCATGCTTAATGCTTCATCCTTCATGCTTAATGCTTAATGCTTAATACTTCTAATAATATATAAATCCCCTATTAAAAAACCAATCTCTAAACCCCAACCTCTCAACCTCTTTACCCATGTCAAAGCCATTCAATTTTAAACAATTCAGCGTTTTTCATGATAAAAGTTCCATGAAAGTAGGAACAGACGCTGTGCTCTTAGCCGCATTAGTGGAGATGGAAAACTATGGGAAAATATTGGATATTGGATGTGGTAGCGGAGTCATTTCTTTAATGTGTGCTCAAAAATCGAAAGCTCAAATCTCGGCAATTGATATTGACAAGGATTCGGTGGAACAAGCCCAGGAGAATTTTGAGTCCTCCAAGTGGAATAGCAGATTGAAAGCATCGGAATGCAGTATGCAAGAATATGCAAAACTATCAGATCAGAAGTTTGACCTCCTCATCAGCAATCCTCCATTTTTTGAGAATGCCTTAAAATCGCCATTGGAAAGCAGGAATAAAGCCAGACATAATGATACTTTAAGCTCCCAAGACCTACTTCATTCTGCTCGTCAACTTCTTTTCACTCATGGAAAACTAGCATTAATACTCCCATTTACCGAAGGAGAAGAATTTATTAAGATAGCCTCATCTTATCAGTTTTATCTACAAAGAAGAGTGGAGATACAGCCCAAACCTTCTAAAATAGCCAATCGCTTGGTTTTGGAGTTTGTATTATCACCTTGCAAAACGACAAAGGAAAACATCATTATTCGGGAAGAAGGGAATGATTATACCGAAGAGTATCGCCGTGTCACAAAAGATTTTTATCTTGCATTTTAATTATTTACCACAAAGGCACTGAGGCACAAAGAAAAAAAATAGAAGGATATTTTATTTCTAATGTCCATCAGATTTCAAAGGGAGAATCATGAATTTTAGGCTCCCTTTAGGGCTGGGGCAAAACTAAAATTCAATATTATAGAAATTAATTGTGCATTTGGTATTTTTTTTGTTAGCCCCTAAACCCTAAAGGGAGCAAAAAAATAATGTACATTAGTACTAATAATGATACAACAACAAGATAGTACAATATGAAATCAAAAAGCTTTCTTCTTTTATTGACTTTTATTTCTGGAGCCATGGTGATGGTATTTGAGATTATTGGTGCACGGATTTTGGCTCCTTATATTGGTACTTCTTTCTTTGTGTGGACAGCTTTAATTGGATTTGTCTTAGCTAGCCTGAGCTTAGGATATTCTATAGGAGGAAAATGGATAGATAAGAATCCTGATATTAAAATACCGGCCATTGCATTTCTAGGAGCAGCTGCTTCTTTGCTTTTGGTCTTATTTATCAAAGATAACTTCTTGGAATGGGTTTTACAACATGTGAGAGGTATCAAAGCCTCTGCTATCATTTCTACTTTTGTATTATTTGTTCCAGCCAGTATTTTCTTTGGCATGATTTCTCCCATGATCAGCAAATTATTATTGGATGATTTACCAAAAGCAGGAAAAACCATAGGAAATGTATTCGCTTTTGGTAGCATTGGTAGTTTGTTTGGGACTTTTTTGGCTGGTTTTTACCTTTTACCCAATTTCTCGTTGACCTATATACTTGTCACACTATTTTTTATCTCCATAGCCATTGCTCTTATCATATTTCTAATGAAGAAAAAATGGACTTTTGTTGGGATTTCTATCCTCCTCGTTATTCTAGGAATTTTTCAATTAAACAAAAAAAAAGACCAACCATATACCTATCAATTTGAATCTGAATATAATAGTATCAAGGTATTTCCAAGTACAGACTATTCAAGTGGCGACAGTATTCTAATCATGCAACTGGGAAGACAAAGAGCTGGAGGAATGAGCTTAAGTGACCGACCGCTTCCATTTAATTATTTGTACTATTTCAGATTGGCAGAACACTTCAACCCCGATTTTAAAAACACCTTGATGCTGGGCGGAGCTGCCTATAGCTTTCCCAAATACTTTTTGAATGAATATTCAGAAGCCAAAATAGATGTGGTAGAAATTGATGAGGAAGTAACCAGAGTTGCTCAAGAGTATTTTGGATTAAAAGAAAATAAAAACTTAAACATCATTCATGAGGATGCCAGAACCTATATCAACACCTGTGAAGAAAAATACGATATAATCTATAGCGACACTTTCAGAAACGCAGTGAGTCTTCCCTATCAATTAACTACTGTGGAAGCCATACAAAAACAATACGACCTATTAAATGAAGGTGGAGTAGTTTTGGTAAATGTGATACAAGCGGTAGAAGGAAAATCCAGTTTATTCCTACAAGCAGAACTCAAAACCTTTATGCAGGTCTTCCCGCAAGTCTATTTATTCGCTGACAGAGGAGGGCAAAAACGAGAAGAAATCCAAAGTACCATCATTCTCGCCATCAAATCAGAAACTCGTCCAGCTTTTTCTTCTAGTGACACAAGTATTGATAGTTTATTAGCCAAACGAGTAACAGAGGCCATTCCTTTAAACCAGGCCATCCTCTACGATGATTTTGCTCCGGTTGATTATTTGGCTTTTCGGGGGATGTAGAAACCAATGTTTTAAATATCAGCCACTAAGACAGAAAGGCTCAATGGCATCACTAAGAAAACGCATGTATGGATTCACAAGCTGACTCGGATTTGCAAGCCGAGAGTAAATAACCAAAAGAAACAATCATAATGTCCAAATCAACTGTTTTAAAATAGCAACTAAAATAATAGTCATTTGAGCTCATTATTCTCCTAACTGTCTAACATCAAACAAAAGTATAAATGTTTTGAGTATAATATACACTCGGATTGCAAATCCGAGCGAGCTGGAACAAGAAAAACTAGAGAGAAAGCAAAAATTATATTTATAACTTGATGAATATTATAAGCAAGATAAATACCTAAGTGTATGATATGTTTTTTCATTTTCATTTGTTTTTATACTTCATAATCTCAGCAAAAGGCAAAGCTATCCAAGAAACTATAAAGGCACCGTATAGTATATTTGTGATTTGAGCTGAAAATTCTTCTTCAAAAAAGAAAATTAACACAAATAAGAAAACTATCAATATCGTTGACCAATTGCTTAATCTCTTATAAAATCTATGCATAATAATTTATTTAATGGACTTGCTTGAACATCAATGGCCCATCTGGTTCCTCTTTAAGTTTCGAAGACCCTATATGATAATATAGCCCACTACCTATTGCCGTATACACCACCGCCTCATTTCAAGATAAAATAGTCCATAACTGCTTTTGACAAATTCAAATATGATTTTGTCAAATTTAGCACTATCTAAGCAATATTTTTTTCCGCATGATACCGTCTGGCATTTCTTTCAATTCATAATTTGTGCTGCGTCCACCACTTGCTTCTTTTTGTAATATATCCTTCTTTATCAAATCTTGAATATCTCGAAGAGCTGTATCCTGTGAACACTTGTTAATTCTTCCCCATTTCGAGCTTGTCAACTTTCCATCAAATCCGTCAAGCAATCTGTTTATTATTTTTTGTTGAACTAAACCTCCCCAAAGGGAGGTAGCTTTCGATTTAAATTCG
>NZ_JABKCA010000009.1 GCF_013166655.1 Lentimicrobium sp. L6 | reverse complement strand
CATAAGCAAATGCTTAGCTCCACGGCTTAGGGCTGAAAACGATGCTTAATTGTTATGGTTTCCATAATCTTTTTTTTGATGTGTTAAATTAATTAATCGTTAATATCTCTTGAAAATAAGGTCCACTGCTCCATCTATTATACCTCCAAACCAATGTCCTGAAATTTTTCCTATTTTAAATATCTCGTTTTGTGCAAATTGCTTTTCCACTTGTGAGAATATAGGCTCAAAAAAGCTCAAGCCATTATTTTCATCTTTCTTAGGGTTTTCAGATTGACTATTATTCATTTTTGCCCTCCTCCTGATTCCAATTGTTATAATTCTTTTCTGCTTCTTTGCCTAAGGCATAACCAAAACCTATTGTCAATAGGCTGATACTCCCTTTGATGATAAACTTTACTAATTCACCTGTTTTCATAATTCTAGTTTTTATGATTGATATTGTTTTAAATTGTCGATAAGTTCTTGTTTGATTTCCTCAACCAAATGAGCTGGTTCTAATACTTTTACTTGAATACCATTTTTCTTGATGACCTCTTTCAACTCCCAGTTAATGCCTACCTTCAAGGAAATCACCAAGCCATTTTCATCATCAGAAACAAGCTCCTGTGTTGGGTGTATTGGGGATGATTTGATATATCTACCTTGTCGTGGAGTAAAGGCCAACACCACTTTCTCTGGTTTGAGGTGTGGTTCGGAAACACCAATGATATTATTAAAAACACTGGCATCTATTTTAGGACGTTCAACTGATTCATCTTGTAGGACATCTATTGATCTAATTCTATCTAATCCAAAGACTCTGATTTCACCATCAACTTTAGACAGAACATACCACCTGAGCTGGAATTCTTTCAATAAATAGGGCGAAAGGATATATTCCTTACGATCGGTTTCCCAATATCCTCTGTATGCAATATGGATTTTATGGCAACTGGATATGGCCTCACTAATTTCAGGTAAGAATTCATTAACCTCAATATTATTGCTGGTAAATGGATATATAATGTCTTTTTTGTTTAGATGATTCATTTTAAAAACTGTAGAGTTCATCAGATGTAAAAGGTTCTCAATTTTTGAGGTATCTTGTTCATAGGCCTTATCAAATCCGTATCCATAAGGGTTCTCATATCTAATAACCAAACCAAATTGTTCGCGTAATTTCCTTAAATCCCTATCGAAAGTACGGGACGAAAAGTGCCCTAATTTTTCGAGTAGAACATTTTCAAATTCATTTCTTTTTGTAAAATCTTTCTTTTTGAGGAGGTCATAAATAATGCCTATTCTTAGAATGTGATTATAGTCCTGATTATTCTTCATCGCTTTTTATTTTGTTTCTGCAAATAAACAATTTTACTACGCCACTTAGTGTCGTTGCGTATAAAAAGCTTCAAATAAAAATTATAAGATTAGCAGAAAACCACCATTTCAACACCTATTTCACAAAAAAACATAGGCCAGCCAAGGACTTTCCCTATATTTACCAAATATTCATTGTGATAGCAGCTTTTTATGCTATTCAAGCAAAAAAGCAAAACACATGCAAGACCATAAGTATCTCTATTCCTATAATTACGATCGTAGTGAGAGTGATTTATGCAAACTCGAATCGAGACATCTATTTAATGAAGATGAAAAGAATAAACTGCTTTTTTCTGATATCAAAATAGAGCCATCCAATAGCGCTTTCATCAAAAGAAGAATCGATATTATTTCATCTTCCGATGACTATGATACACTTATCCTTAAAGCCAAAAAAGAGAAAATACGCATCGATAGCTTCAAAGCGGAGTATGTAGTTTTACACGGCGATAAAACGGAGTATCCGGAGCGGCTGAGTAAACTAAAAGATATAGGATTTTGTATTGATGGAGCACCTGATTATTATAATCCATACATCACTTATGCTTTGGCCTATTATGAAGGTATATGGTATTTTGGAGTTCTGATTAAAAACAATTTCAAATGGCATCAACATAATGATAAACCCTACTCTTATAGTAATTCACTTGGTCTTCATACCGCCAAATCTTTGGTAAATATTGCATCGAAAGGAAATAAAGAAATCACATTACTAGATGCCTGTTGTGGTGCTGGAACCATCATATTAGAAGCTTGTTTCGCTGGATATCATATAGAAGGTTGTGATATCAACCCTAAAATATTTCATCATGCGGGTAAAAACATTTCCCACTTTAATTATACCGCAAACATTTATTGCTCCGATATAAAAGACATCAGTAAAAAATATGACGCTGCCATTATAGACCTCCCCTATAATATGTACAGCCGTGCAACAGACGATGAGCTTTTTAATATCATTGATTCTACAGCTAAAATCACAAATCGTATGGTCATTCTATCAACTGAGGATATCACCAATTTAATCAGCAAGGCCCGATTGAAAATTGTAGATCATGGTAGCGTAAGTAAAATAGGAAAGGCCCATTTTGTTAGAAATATTTGGGTTTGTGAAGTTTTAGGAAAAGTTTAGTTTCGATAGCTGTAACACCATTCTCCTGAATTGTGATTTAGTTCTTTTCAACACCTCACTAAATAAGCATTGAACTAGGTGGGTATTTTAAATAACACCTCTAGCTTTCTTACTAATAAGCTTTATTATCAATGCTTTCCTATTGCTTATTAAAACACATTAAAAAATTAACACCTTGGCTTGCAACTCATGCTTATTTATATTTTACAAATAAAAAAAATAATATTAACCGCAGTTCAGGAGAACCGCGTTACTCGTATCCAATTGCACAACTCCCTGAATTATTCTTTTTTTTGCGCCACATAAACAAAAAAAAGCGCAACCCAAAGGCCACGCTTAAATATTGAAATTTCTGTATCTTGCTATTCGAATTCTGAAATAATACCACCCGTAGCACGTAATAACTCGGTATGGGTATTGATAAGATTATAAACCGCCTCTAGTCTGCTGAATTCAGAATTGATAAAGATGATTTGAACATCTCTAAAGTTAAAGGAGTTGATGCTTCCATTTTTGAATTTCTCAGTGGATAAATCCAAGTTGAGCTGAGCTGTTTCTAGTCCCACATCAGCAACACTTAATAACTGCTTGCGGATTTGATACATCTCATAAACTGTCAATAGGCCATTACTTAAGGTTTGCTTGATTTGGCTTTCTTGAATATTTCCAATATCGCTTTGTATAATGGATTGCTTGATTAACCTTCGTGTTCTTCCCCCGTCATAAAGATTGAAATTGAGGCTGAAATTCACATAGAAATCGTAGGAGTATGAAGAATTGGGATCTGCTCCAGAATAACGAACATAATTGCTAGCATAATCCGTACCCGAATTCAGGTTCAAAGTAGGCCAAACACTTGCTTTTGCGCTTGCTACATCTTTCTGCAAAATCTCCATATTGATATATTGATTCTGCAAAGTTTTATTGGAGCTGAACATTTTATCCTCTAAATCGAAGTATTTATAATCCTCTATAGTAGGTTCAAACACACTGGTTAGCTCATATACATTTTCTTTCTCCACACCCATTAATAGGTTTAAATTCAATTGAGATTTCTTAAGCTCTAGGCTTTGCAAAAGATAATTGGTAGAATCGCTTAAATAAGAGTTTTTGGCTTGCAGTACATCATAACTAACGGCGGAACCAAATTGCTTTTTGGTTTGCACATAGTTAAATCTATCACGACTCAGCTTTTTCACTCTTTCTATGGTCTTCAACTTCTCTCTATTGAGGAGGCTTTGATAATAGGCCAATACCACCGCTTGAATCTTACTCTCTACCACTACTGCAGCATTACCTTCAGAAAGCTGTTGGACGAGTTCTAGTTTATCTTTTTTAATATAAACATTGAGTCCGTTGAATAACATCCATCGTACTTGAACATAAGGCTGAACACCAGATCGAAGCACATCGTCACGCTCGTCAGAACTCATAGACTCGCTATTGTCGAATCTATTGGTCTGACTGATTCCAACATCTACACTCGGGAACATTCCTGCTGCTCCCCAGGTATTATTTACCTCAGCCGATTCCACATTTTTATTGCTAATCTGGATGTCGAAATTCTTCTCCAAAGCAATAGTGACAGCCTCCTCTAAAGTAAGCGGACTTGATTCTTGTGCACTCATTTGACTCGCAAAAGCCAAAAGCAACACCACTGATATATATTTTAATATTCTCATTTTTCTGATCAATAAATTATTGGATTACTCTTTTACTATCACGCATGGCTGGCTCCACTTCTTCGGCACTTGGCCAAGCAAAAGGAAGCTCTTTAAATTCACCATTCTCTTCTACCATTCTTGGACTTATCCAAAGTTTAATACCCGCATATAACTTCTTCATATCGTTTAAAACCAAAATTAAACTTGGGAAGAATAACAAGATAAATGTGGTTCCAAACAATACACCAAATGCCAATGAAATAGCCATAGGAATTAAGAACTGAGCTTGGAAACTCTTTTCGAGTATTAATGGATATAAACCCGCTACTGTAGTGACAGTCGTTAATAATATGGCTCTAAAACGAGCCGTCCCAGCTTTATATACCGCTTCTTTCACTTTAAAGCCCTCTAAAATCAAGCTATTATATTTAGCCAAGAACACCACCGCATCGTTGATAATCACCCCAGATAGGGCTACCATGCCCCAAGCAGAAAGCATAGAAACTGGGAAACCTTCGATACCATGCCCCCAAACTGCACCTAACCACCCTAGAGGAATCATCATCAATACAATCAATCCCTGAGTAAATGATTTAAAGTGAATCATGATAAGGAAAATCATAATCATAAAGGCCACACCAAAATACTTACCCATTTCGTTGGTGGCATCGTTACTATCTCTTTGCTGCCCTTGATATTCAATTTTTACGCCTCTAAACTTCTGTTCTAATTCAGGGATAATAGTTTCGTTAATACGAGCTAAAATTGGAGGAACGGGCGCATAGAAATCGGTTAAATCGGCATCGATTCTAACTTCACGAGCTCCATTATAATGCTTAATACTCACAGGACCACGTTCTATATCATAATAAGCCAATTCGTTAAGAGGATATTCTCCAGCTGGAGTCTTTATCTTCATAAAATCCAGCTGACTTAAATTCAGTCTATCAGATTTTGGATATCTCACCCAGACTCTAACTTCGTCTCTTCCTATTTGAAGGCGCTGTGCTTGGTCACCATAAAAACCTTGTCGTACTTGTGAAGCAATCTGCGCTCTATTTAATCCCAATAGGTATGCTTTTGGTTTTAACTCTAAGCGTACTTCTCTTTTTCCAACAGAATTGTTTTCAGTAACATCTTTAAGCTCCGTGATTTCATTCAATCGCTGCATTAAGAATTGTTTGGCATGTTCTAATTCTTCCAAATCTTTTCCTAAAATACTAATAGAAACAGGTGAGCCCCAACGATTTCTTCCCCCTACTGCAAATTTCTCAACATCTGGAATCTTCCCTATGGATTTACTGATTCTTTTGGCAATATCGGTGGTTTTTATGGGACTTCCTTCCATATCTCTCATGGTAATAAATAAGTTACCCGCATGAGCTCCAGATTCGGTTCCATCGAATGCACCACCTAAACCTACAAAAGTAAAGTCTACAAAAGAAGAAGTATCATTAAACTCTTCCATAATTTCTTTATTCACCTCCCAAACCTTATTTTCTATCATCTTTAAGGTTTCGATGGTTCTTTTCTCACCACTACCAGGCTTATAGGCTACATTAACAGTAATCTGGTCGAATTCCATGGCTGGGAAGAAGGTATAATTAATAAATCCTCCTTTTAATAATCCCACAGTAATCATAATAAAGAATATGGGAGCAAAAATGACTACATATTTATATTTGATCACTACTTTTAAAGCATTACCATATAATTTATAGCGCATAAAGTCGATGAACTTTTCTAGTTGTGGACGAATGGTGAATTTAGATCGTCTGTCTTTTCTCTTCAATACTTTGGCATTACCTAAGTGAGCGGGCAATACAAAGAAAGCTTCAAATAAAGAAATACCTAAACTAACAGTAACTACAAAAGCCATTTCATACATCATTTCCATTTGCCCAGTCAAAAGTAAAAGCGGAGAAAAGGCAACAATGGTGGTTAAAACCGAGGTAATAATAGCTGGCATCACTTCCATGGTTCCGTCGACGGCAGCCCGCATTGGAGTCTTTCCGGTTTCAAAATGGGAATATATATTCTCAGCAATCACAATTCCATCATCCACCAGAATCCCGATAACCAGAATCATACCGAAAAGGGAAATCATATTGATAGTTACTCCCATGGCCGCAGCCACCACAAACATTCCGAGGAATGAAGCAGGAATACCAAAAGCTACCCAAAATGATAGCCTTAAGTTTAAGAATAATCCCAAAGCTAATAATACCAATAAAAGGCCAATACCACCATTGGAATAAAGTAAATTCAAACGACTCTTTAACATGGTTAAGAAATCGTAGGTAAAATCCATTCTCACATTATCATGTATCCTATTAAACTCTGCCACATAATCGTGAAGGAATGTTGAAATCTCATCTAAATCTTCTTCTCCTAATTTATTTACTTGAAAAGAAACAGAAGGTTTTCCGTTTTGAAGTGAAAGGCTCGGTGTCTCTGCAAATTGTAGTTTTACGGTTCCGATATCTCTAATTCTTAAACTAGATCCATCATTAGAGGAACGAATAACTAAATCGGCAATCACATCTGGATCTACAGAGCGATATCTGGAACGAATCAGAATTTCTTCATGATCATTTCTAATTAAACCACCACTGATATCCAAATTATTGCTTCTAATGGCAGATGAAACCTCTGAGATACTCAAACCATAACGTTGCAAATTTTCTTGCGAAACCTCAACAGCAATTTCCAATGGCGGTAAACCACTTACATTAAGTTGCGATATTTTGCCAGAAGAATAGAAATCGTTCTCTATCTCATTGGCCATGCGTTTTAAAGTTATCTGATCCACATCTCCGCTTAAACCAATAAATCCCGCTTGCGTTACAGCTCTACGCTTAAAGACAATAGGTTTTTCTGCATCAACTGGAAAAGATGAAATTCCATCCACGGCATTTTTTATTTCTGCTAGAGTGAGGTCAATATCGTATTTACCTGTGGTTTCTATCCTTACAGAAGCAAAGTTTTCGGAAGAAGAGCTTGTAATCTCTTTTATACCCACTAAACCTCTTAATGATTCTTCCACTCTTGTTGTAATTCCCTCCTCCATCTCTTTTGGAGAAGCTCCAGGATAAAAAACCTGAACATTAATAGTAGTGGTACTTCTTTCTGGGAAAAAAGACTTCTTCATATTAGATAAAGAGAATCCCCCAGCAATCACAAGTATGACTATGATTAAGTTGGCGTAAAATGGATATTTTACAAAGGTGCTAACTAAATTTCTCATGTTTTTGTTTTATTATTGGGCGATTTTAACTGGCATTTGGTCAGAAGCATTAATCAAAGATTCAACAACCAAATCCATTCCTAATTCTAAACCACTGATATATGTGGAATATTCATCAGTCTTGGCAATTTGTACTCTTTTCTTCGCTAGCTTTCCATCAATAACCACATATACTTCGTCGAAATTGAATAGAGCGGAACGAGGAATCTCCATCACATTTTCTAATTCTGTTTCTGCAAACTGAGCTTTCATATACATACCTTCGTAGAGTGGGAACTTGCCTGAGTTTTTTAAATCAACATATACCATCACGGATTGGCTTCCTGGATCCACAAAACTAGAAACACGATTTACTTTACCAGTAGTTTGCATTCCTTGATATTCAACTTTTACAGTATTTCCTTTTTTTACGAATGGTACTTCTTGCATATTTAAAGGGACTTGTAATTCCAAAATATCAGTGCGAATCATTTTAGCTACTCTACTACCAGGACTGGCAATGGAACCTACTTCAAGGCTAACGCTTGCGAAAGCACCATCGAACGGCGCATAAATGGTGTATTTTGTCAGTGTAATTTCAGTGCTTTGGATGCTGAAATAATCGTTTAAAATTCCTTTGCTTGCTAAATAGATTTTTTCGTTTTCAGATTTTACCTCAGGAAACTTAGGAAGTTTACTATCGATTTTAATGGCATTAAAGAAAGCTAACCAATTCTCATAATTATCTGCATAATCATATTTTAAATCGGGTAGTACATTGGCAATACTACTGAGAAATCTGCTTTTGGCAGCTTGGAGTGATAATTTAGCCTCCTCATTAAAAATTCTTAACAGAACATCGCCTTTTTTAAAGGATTGACCAGTAAACATAGGAACATCACCATCGAGCATTCTTCCACTAACTTCTGTAATAAGGTCTACCCTACCTGTTGACATCAAGCGACCTGTTTCTTCCACATCTACTTTAGCATGAGTGTAACTTACCTTTTCGGTTTTTACTTCGGGAAGTTCTTTTTCTGTTTTAGGAGGCTTCACCTCTTCTTTATGACTAGCAAAATAATTCATTGCTAAAAGTGCGATAGCTCCAAACAAAACTATTGCGATAAGTGTGATAATAGACTGTCTACTCATCTTGTATAATGATTTAAAATTTGATTTTACGAATTTTCAAAAATAAGACAATAATCCATTCAAATCACATAATGAAAAATGCTTTTAGATAAATTAACAGACTGGAAATGACAGCAGTATTATGTTCCGTTCCGAACACTTATGTCCAATTTCGAACACCAGTATGCTAAGGCTTTTTAGACATGAAAAATTCCAATTTCCCACCTTTTGCTAATTCTAAATGATTTAAGGAGTAATCCGTGATCGCAAGCCCGTTCCATTGCACTTTCTTTACATAAACATGATTTTCAGATTGTTTATGGCAAATGATTTCAATTTTCTTACCATCCTCCAAGTCAATACTTGCTGATTTTACCAAAGGACTTCCTAAAGCATAGATAGAAGAACCAGGCAAAACAGGGTAAAATCCCAAAGAACTAAAAACATACCAAGCACTCATTTGTCCTGCATCATCATTACCACAAAGCCCATCCACATCGTTGGTATACATTTCATCTAAAATCATCCTCACTCTTTCTTGGGTTTTCCATGCATCGTTGGTCCAATTATAAAGATATGGAATATGATGTCCTGGCTCGTTTCCGTGTACATAGTTTCCTATGATTCCATCTCTGGTAATGTCTTCATTTTTCTCAATAAATTTATCTTCAATTGGAGTTGTGAAAATTTTATCTAAATGCTGACTAAACTCATCTTTTCCGCCCATCATGGCAATCATTTTGTCTACATTTTGAGGAACATACAATCCATAATTCCAAGCATTGCCTTCAATAAAACCCTGACCATGTGTATCTAGAGGATCGAAATCTTTGCGCCATTCTCCGTTGGAAAGCTTAGGTCGCATATAATTAGAAACCGAGTCGAAGACATTTATATAATAAGTAGCTCTATTGTTAAAATCCTCATAGACCAAGTCGTTTTGAGCCTTCTGAGCCATTTGAGCAATACACCAGTCATCATAAGCATATTCTAAAGTTTTGGATACTGAAGAGCCACTTAAATCTTCAGCTACATAACCTAATTCCATATAGCTTTCTAATCCATCGTAATAGCTAAGCTGAGCGGAGTTAACACAAGCTTTGATTGCTCTGTCTAATTCCACATCTGTGGTTTTTTTGGCAATGGCATCGGCAATAACAGAAACAGAATGATAACCTACCATACACCAATTTTCATTGGCATAATGACTCCAAACGGGAAGCATTTTATGCACACTTTGATCGTGATGAGCTAAAAGGGAATGAACCATATCATTATTTCGGCTGGGCTGAATCAAATTAAAAAGAGGATGTAAAGCGCGATAAGTATCCCAAAGGGAGAAGATGGTATAATTAGTAAATCCTTCTGATTGATGGATATTTTGGTCTAAACCACGATACCGACCATCCACATCTTCGTAAATAATGGGACTGAGAAAAGTATGATAAAGCGCAGTATAGAAAGTTTCCATCTGCTCAGGAGTTCTCATTTCTACCTGAATCTTGGATAACTCTTGATTCCATTTTTCTTGTGCTTCTTGTTTCACTTGCTCAAAATCCCAGTGGGGAATTTCAGCTTCCATGTTTTTGATGGCTCCCTCAGTACTCACCGAAGACAAAGCCATTTTTACCTGAAGCTCCTCTCCTTCTTTCATGTCGAAATCGAAATAAGCTCTAATTTCTTGTCCAGCCATTTCTGGAAAGTTCTTCTCCTCCTCGAACTTTCTATAAAAGCCATTATATTTTACTTCTTCATATCTTTTTTGACCATAGCTTTTGAAAGGCTTGGAGAATTCCATGGCGAAATATACCATCTTTGTTCTAGCCCATCCATTGGTTTGTCGATATCCTGTAATCAGGGAATCATTCTCCACTCTGATGAAAGTCCAAACATTTTTTCCTTCATAATTATAGATATTATAAACCATATCGAGAATGATATGAGCTTCTTGAGTTTCGGGGAAAGTATAGCGATGAAATCCCACACGCTCGGAGGAGGTCATTTCAGCAAATACCTCATAATCTTCCAAATTAACCGCATAATATCCAGGTTCTGCTATTTCAGTATCGTGAGAAAAATGAGAGAAATAGCCACTACCAGCTTCTTCCGCTTGGCCGGGATTTAAAGTCAACGCTCCAACTGTAGGCATAACGAGTAAATCTCCCAAATCGGCATGACCTGTCCCACTCATATGGGTATGGGCAAATCCAAAAATAGTAGAATCCTCATATTGATATCCTGAGCAATATCTATAGGTCTCACTATTGTAAGAACCATCCTCTTTATGCATGGCTTGCTGGTTCGTTTCCGGACTCAGCTGCACCATTCCAAATGGAACCGTAGCTCCAGGGAAGGTATGACCCATATTTTTTGTCCCAATCAATGGATTTACATATTGTGTATAATCGGTTTGCGCAAAAGAGATATTTAAAGCAAATAACACTAAAAAGAAGAGGTAAATTTTTCTCATCACTTATTATTTTAATCGTTTATTTATGTGTTGCTAAAATAGAGAAATGTTTGAAATCAAATAGCTTAATAGACAGATTTTGAAAAATATTCTGCAATCACCTAAATCCTATAAGCTTATGAATCAATATTTTAATACTAAACTTTTTAGTTTTGGCTATATAGGTAACACAGCTCTCCTGAGCTGTGAAAAAGAAGTTTGCAGTTATACAAAAGCAGTTCGGGAGAACTACTTTACTCCAAAAAAAAGTCCAGTGAGTTCGGACTACAAGTAACACAGCTCTCCCGAGCTGTAAGCTAAATTTACAAAAAAATAATCGCAGTTCAGGAGAACTGCGTTACTTGTAATAAAAAAGCCCTCAGCAAATGCTAGGGCTTTGAATATCATATATTATGATTGCATTTAGTTATTCAACATAACTGGCATGATCAACATTAAAATATCTTCGTTTTCATCGTTGCTATCTGGAATAATCAAACCCGCTCTGTTTGGCTGCGACATATGAACACTAATTTCTGTAGAGTCTAGGTTGTTCAACATTTCAAGAAGAAAACGAGAATTGAATCCTATATCCATATCTTCTCCATTATAACTACAACTTAATCTTTCTTGAGCAGCATTGCTATAATCTAAATCCTCGGCAGAAAGCAATAATTCCTGACCAGTGATTTTCAAGCGAATTTGATGAGTAGATTTATTAGCGAAAATAGACACACGACGAATCACATTTAAAAATGCCATTCTATCCACTGTTAATACATTTGGATTTTCTTTAGGAATAACGGCTTCGTAGTTTGGATATCTACCATCCACTAATTTACAAACCAACTTCACATTATCGAAAGTAAAAATGGTATTCTTCTCTGTATATTCAACTTTAACTGGTGAATCATCATTAGCCAAAGTATTCTTTAATAAGTTTAAAGGCTTCTTAGGAAGTATGAAACTTACTTGAGAACCTGGTTCCACATTTGTTCTGCGGTATCTTACCAATTTGTGAGCATCAGTAGCTACAAAAGTAATGTCATTATCGTGCATGTCGCAAAAAACACCTGCCATTACCGGACGAAGTTCATCGTTTCCAGTCGCAAATAATGTTTTATTGATAGCACTCACCATCATTGAAGATTCCATTTCTACACTAACAGCCTCTGCCATTTCTGGAAGTTTTGGAAATTCTTCTGCATTATATCCTGATAAATTATATTTACCGTCACCAGCAGCTAGTTCAATTTTGTGCTCCGAATCTATAGTAAAAGTAATCGGTACATTTGAAAATGCTTTCAACATATCGATAAGCAAACGAGCTGGAACCGCAACTTGTCCGTCGTCTTCTGCCATCTCTAACTCCAAATCAACAGTCATGATGGTTTCCAAATCACTGGCTGTTATGGCTAGGGTATTTCCTTTTAATTCAAATAAGAAATTATCTAAAATAGGAAGTGTATTCTTAGAATTTAACACTCCACCCAGAGCTTGAACACTCTTTAACAAGTTTATACTGTTGACAATAAATTTCATATATGTATCGTTTAATATCTGATTTTAAAAAAGGTAAAATTAATAAAAAAGCCATAATATGTACGCATAGAAATTCGTTTTTTTCAACAGCTTTATTTGATAAACTAAATAAGATTAAAATCACACAAAGTTTTATTGCGAAAAACCATCAGTTTTCTAATTTTGTAACGAATAAAAATCATAAACATAAAACCAATCCAATGATTACGAAGCCTATCAAATATTTTTTCAGTATTCTTTTATTAGTTGCCGTTTTTAGTTCTTGTCAGCAAAGTGAATATGATCAATTATCCTCTCAAATCTCAGACATGGAAAAACAATTGTTTGAGGAAAAAGCAGGAATAATTGACAAAAAAGAAGCTGCCAACATGATTCAGTATTATGTGAAATTTGTAGATACGTATCCGGAAGATGAAAAAAGTGCTGAATATTTATTTAAAGCAGCTGATATTAGTATTAATGTTTTCCATTCTCAAAATACAGTGAAGCTATTTGATAGAGTTATCAAGGAATATCCTTATTATGAGAAGGCGCCACAAGCTTTATTTTTAAAAGCATTTACTTATGAGAACTATCTAAACAAGATGGATAAGGCTAAAGAAAGCTACAAATTGTTTTTAAGCAAATACCCAGACCACTCTTTTGCTAACGATGCTCAGGTTTCTTTAAATAATTTAGGAAAATCTCCAGAGGAAATCATCAAAGCTTTTAACGAAAGTAGGCAGTAGTTTATCCTATTTTTCGAATAAACTCTACTAGGTCATCCTCCGGTCTTAAATCCAATTTCTTACGAAGTTTATAGCGAGCTGTTTTTACACTTGCAGGCTCTATATTCATTACGGATGCACTTTCCTTAATATTCATATTGAGCTTTAATAGGGCACAAAGTTTTAAATCGTTGGGCGTTAAGTCCCTACTGATTTTCGCCAACTCCTCATAAAATTGCTTATTAACATCCTCAAAATAGAGCTTAAAGAGATCCCAATCTTTTTCTGAGCGTAGATTTTTCTTGATGAGCATTTTTATTCTGTTCAATGCTGGTTTATTATCATGATTAGCTTTTTTAGCTATCGCTACTAACTCTTCTTGTATCTCTTGCATCAAAGTGTTTTTCTGCATCATATTCAATGCATGAGTAGTGAGCTGCCTGCTTTTATACTGAATCTCCATTTTTAATTCCTGTTCTTTTAATTGGCTTTTCTCTAATTCTGCTTTTGCCAATTCCTTTTCTCGTTTTAAAACTATTTGTTCTTTTTCATGGAGTAATCTATCTTTTTTGCGCTTCATCCTCACTAAAAAAGCAGAGAATCCAAAAACTAATAATAAAGCTGCCATCCCCCACCACAATCTCTGCTTTTGAGTTTTTTCTACTTCTAGGTCGTAATTGAGCTGTAAATTCTCTTTATCAGTTTCAGCTGTTTGATATTTGGTCTGAAGCTCCATAAAGCGTTCATCACTTTCTGCGTTATAAATACTATCGTGCAACAAGAAATAGGATTCCTGTGCTTCAAAGGCTTTTTCAAAATCATTTTTTCTGGAATAAGCCACTTTTAAGATTTTATAATTCATGCTAGAGGTTAATATTTCACCAGTTGCATTAGCAAAAGATAGGCTTTTCAATGCATATACAATAGCACTATCATTTTCATTGTTATTTAAATAATGGTGAGCCAAATTGCTAAAAGAATTAGAAATTCCGCTAATATCCTTCATTCTTTTATTTATCGCTAGGGCTCTAAGCATATATTCCTTAGACTTTTCCCATTGTTTAAGGTCTGTGTATATGATGCCCAAATTAACCAAAACTGTAGCAGTAGATTTTGATCTACCCAAAATATCACATAATTCTAATGACTTATGATAATATTCAAGAGCTTTAACTGTATCTCCGGTTTTTTTATAACTCACTCCAAGGTGATTATAGCCTCGAATATACATTAGCGAATCTTTAGCTCTATTTGAAAATTCCAATCCTTTATTCACATATTCAATTGCTGCAGCATAGTCCTCTTTTCTATTGCAAATTCCTCCAAGGTTTACAAAACCTATTCCCAATCGTCTAGGGTCTACATTTAGTTTTTCTTTTTCTTGAAGCGAAATGAGCATATAATAAAATGCGGAATCATAAATCCCCAAATTGGTATAAGCGGCACCCAAATTATTACAGATTAATGCATACTTATAAGGATCTAACTTATCGACATTTGCAGGGTTCTTCATGAACAAAAGATACAACTCAAGGCTTTTTTGATTGTACTTCTTAGCTGCGATGTAGTCACCTTTTGCGTCAAAAGAATAAGCCTTTTCCACATTAAAGCGCACCATCAATAAAGTATCATTCATTTCTCTACTAATATCTAAAGCCCTATCAATAAAATAGTTTATGGAATCTCCTTGTTTTAAAAAATAAGATAAATTAATCAAGTTCACCAAACAATCAATTTGCGAGGAGGGTATTTTACTCAAACGAAAAGCCTTAGAATAATAATCTTGTGAGCTGACATTTTCTTTTCTAAAAGTCACTTCTCCTAATGCCATTAAGACTTCAACCTTGCCCTCCCCATCACTTTCTAAAAGCTCCATTTTTAAACTATCTAGTTTTGTTTCCTGAGACCAAAGTGGCGAAATCAGAACAAAAAAACTTAGCAAACTCAAAAGATAAAAACGCTTCATTTTAAACATAATAGAGGTATGAATTAATAATTTCAATTCAAATATAGGTATATTTAAAATGCCAAGAGAGCCAGAAAACCTTAACAATAAAAAAGAATAAGAAAAAATCACATACCACTGATTATAAGACATTTAAAAATCATAACACACATCGTTTTCTACCTAATTTCTACCTAAACAAACAGGTCAGACTACCTATCATCTACCCAAATTATTTCTTAAACCATCCTCCATCAAATACATTTGCCGAAAACAATGAAACAATATGCAACACATTCTCACACATACCCATAATAACACCCTGTTTTTGCAGACCGCAGAAATAGTACAAAATGGAACTGTCAGCATCCTTGATCAAAATGAAAGAGTTTTGGCTCAATTCAAAATGGAACAAACCAACTATCTCTCACAGGAAATTGAATTACCAAGCGGACCGTATTCAATCCATTTTGAAGAGTTAGACTTCTCTTGGAAAAAGCAGATTCTAATTTAAAATCAAATTTTTATAAAAAACTCAAAATTGAACAAAATGAAAACACGATTACTATTTTTAATGTTATTCTTAGGTTTTATATCAATAAGCCAAGCCCAAGTTTCTATCAATACCGAAGGAAACGACCCTCATGAATCAGCCATGCTCGATGTATCTAGCAACGAAAAAGGATTATTAATCCCTAGCATGAGTGCGATAGAAAGAGAAGCCATTTCAAATCCAGCCAATGGCTTGATGGTTTTTGATATTGACAACAGCAGCTTTTGGTTTTATAGTACCTCAACCAATCAATGGGAAGTGATGACAGGAGCTATTGTGACTGCTTTAAATGATTTAATGGATGCCAGAACCAATACCACCAGCATTTTCATTGGCGACATGTCTGGTCAACACATATCAGGAAATAATAATGTCACATTGGGAGTGGGCGCCATGAGAAATCATGAAGAAGCTCATGCTAATGTAGCTATTGGATATTTTGCAGGCTATACTTCTGAGCCCTCCGATGCTTCAGGAAATATTTTTATTGGGAATGAAGCGGGTTCTGGAAATACCGAAAGCCACCAGCTCATTATTGATAATGGAGCCACTGAAAATCCACTTATACATGGCAATTTCTTAGAAGATCATTTAAAAATAAATGGAACACTTCAAATTACCGGAGGAAACCCTGAGGAGGGCAAAGTATTAACAACAGATGGTAATGGAATAGCCTCTTGGGAGACCATTCCATCAGGAGTCAATGAGTTAAACGAGCTTAGCGATGCTAAAACAAGCAGTAATAGCCTTTTTCTAGGAGCAGAATCAGGAATATTGGATAACGGAGAACTCTCAAATACTGGCCTTGGTCAGATGAGTTTAAAAAATAATTATGGCGGTGAAGCAAATACAGCGGTAGGCTTTGGAACATTAAGCAATAATGAAGTGGGTAGTGAAAATACAGCCATTGGCTCCATGAGTTTGGCTTCCAATACTGTCGGTTTAAATAATACTGCGGTAGGCTTTACTGCAATGGCCATTAATACTTCAGGAACCGAAAATGTAGCCATTGGTAGCAGAGCCCTTTTGATGCAAACAGCAGGAAATAACAATACCGCAATTGGAACAGGTGCTGGACAAAATGCAGGACAAAGCAGCGAAGGCAATGTTTTTATTGGATATGAAGCCGGAAAGGAAGAAGAAGGCAGCAACAAACTGTATATTGAAAATTCCAGCTCATCTAATCCACTTATCGCCGGAGATTTCGAAACAGATCAAGTTAAGATCAATGGTGAATTAACAATTCTAGATGAGCTTACAGTCCAAGAAGAAATAACTAGTTACGGTGATATCAATACACTAAATAGCCTCAATGTCAATCAAGATATAAATGTTAGTAATAACGGAATCATCAATAAAGATCTAACTATAAATGAAAATTTAATAGTGAATGATAGTGCCATCATCAATACAAACCTTACTGTAAATGAGCAGATTCGTATTTCAGGTGGAAATCCTGGAGAAGGAAAAGTATTAGTTTCGGATGCTAATGGACTTGCCTCTTGGCAAGAATCTGAAAATTCTGGACCTAATGAACTAAACGATCTTGAAGATGCAAAAACCATATACTCAAGTGTTTTTATTGGTGAGAGTTCAGGACTAAACGAAACCGTGAATAATTACAATACCGCGCTTGGTTATCAATCATTAATGAGTAATACAGGCGGTAGCGGAAACAATGCCTTTGGTAAAGAAGCTATGCTGAATAATTCCTACGGGGATAATAACACTGCCATGGGTCTAAAATCCCTATATTCTAACACTCAAGGCAGTAATAATATCGCCATTGGTGGCTCTGCCCTTTACCATAATAGCTTAGGAAATTATAATACAGTAATAGGATATCAAGCAGGAAAAGGAACCGAGAATACCAATATCTCAGGAAGTGTTTTCATTGGTCAGAAGGCGGGTTATAACGAAACAGAAAGCAACAAGCTTTATATAGAAAACACCTCCTCTTCAACACCTCTTATTGGTGGTGATTTTAGCACCGATGAAGTTGAAATTAATGGCACCCTGAAAATCACCGGTGGTAATCCTGGTCCAGGAAAAGTTTTAGTTTCCGATGAAGAAGGTAAAGCAAGCTGGGAAACATCGGAATCAGGAGCCAATTCTATAGATGATTTAAGCGATGCTAAAAACGATAATTCAAGTATCTATATCGGAACCATTGGTGCAGCTGACAATGGAAGTAATAATAATACAGCGGTGGGTATTTCTGCTCTGAATTCCAACCAAATTGGCGCTAACAACACTGCTTTTGGTAAACTGTCTCTATTCTCTAACAATAGCGGAAGTCATAACTCTGCTTTTGGAGCTGGGAGCATGGAATTAAACACCAATGGTGTTCGAAATACAGCCATGGGTTCAGGAGCATTATACAATACGGGGTCTGGTTCAAATAATACTGCTATTGGATATGAAGCTGGTTTCGGAAGTTACGGTTCAAACTCTTCAGGGAATGTATTTTTAGGATATCAAGCCGGTTATAATGAAACAGGAAGCAACAAGCTTTATATCGATAATAGCAATACCTACTTTCCTCTAGTCTATGGTGATTTTGATCAAAATCAATTAGAAGTAAATGGTGAATTTAAAGTAGCAAATGGAAGTTTCAATATTCTAAAGGTTAATGATAATAAACTAGAAACGAGTGTAAATATAATTGCTAATGAGAAAATAATCGCAAACAAGGCTATTGAAGCACACGATGATATCATTATCAGCGATAACAAAAACATAACTTACGAAAATGTAAGAACAGGGAAATTACAACTTAGTGGTTTAGATTTTCAAACTTCATTTAACGAGGACTATGGTGTTACTGTTAATTACGGAGCCGGCGGAGTATATATTGAAACCCATTATGTGGATTATCTCTACGCTAATTTATATGCTCCTGTGAAGCTCCCTCAGAATGTGACCATCACAAAAATGACTACTCACATATCTGGCAGTATTACTACAAATGTTGATATCATACTTATGCGAAAAACGCCAACTCAATTAATAGGTGAAGGAGACGAGCTAAGTATGACAAATTTTACTTTCAATACTAATGAGTTAACAAGTTATTCCATTTATAACTTTGATTACCCTACCATTGATAATGATTATGTATACTTTATACGATTTCGAGGGATGATTACGACACCGGAGGAAACTAATTGGGGAGGACTTGGAGTACTAACTGTCACTTTAGAATATGAGTACCAATCATTAAATTACTAAACAAAGGAGCCATCATGAAAAGCACAACAAAAACCCTCTTGGCTATGAGTCTACTCCTCTTTTGGAGCACCGTCTCTGCCGATGGAGTCATAAAAAACGGAGCTAAACTAAAGCTCAAAAAAGGAACTCATCTTATTGTAAAAAATGATTTACAAATTCAAAATAACGCCTCAGTCATTATTGAAGGTATGTTAAGCATCGATGGAGAATTATCAAATGAGAATAGCTATCAAGGTATTATCATCACTTCGGATTTAGACAACACAGGCTCTCTCATACAAGAAATGGGTAATGCTCCAGCTACCGTGAACAGGTTTATGAGAAACCGAAGCACACACTTTATTGGAGCTCCAGTTACTGGTGAACTCAGAGAAGTATTAGATTTCGGAGGAGACCCTTTTACCCAAGTCTATTCTTTTAATGAAGCCTCCTCAAATTATCAAATTATTAATGACGGCAACCATGAGTTGATAAATGGTGCAGGATATCGATATTATATTGGTTCCAGTTCAAGCCAAGGAGTAACACCAAGTTTTCAAGGTGAGCTTTTTGCCGAGGATCTTGAATTGGATCATAATTCAATTCCAGCTTTACAACATCAACATAGAGGCTTCAATTTAATTGCCAATCCCTACGCATCAGCCATTGATTGGGACGATGAGAGTATTGAAGTATCTAATATGGAACACAGCGTTTGGGTTTATGATGGTAGAAAAAGAAGATTCAGGTATAGAAATTCTTCTGGTTATGGTTCACTTACAGAAGGGATTATTCCAATGGGACAAGGGTTTTTAATTAAAACACGAACGGAGGAGGCTAGCATTACAATTCCCAAGCAAGCTAGAAGACATGCCGCAAACGAATTTTACAAATCAGAAAATGCAATAGATAGCGAAGTGAGTTATTTGGTTTTCCATGTCAAACAAGACACCCTAGAAGATGAGATTTGGCTAGGTTACCAATGGGATTCCTCCGATGACTTTGATAATGGAATTGATGTTTCAAAACTCTTCCATTTCGAAGAAGTTCCTCAATTTTATTCTGTGCAAAACGAGGACCAATTAAGCATAAATATGATAGAGGAACCTCTGGAAACAGCAAAAATTATCCCTATACATTTTTTAGCTGGAATAGCCGGAACACATGAACTATCATTAGTCGAATTCCAAGGATTTGGGGATAAAGATTTACTACTCGAGGATTTACTCACTGGAATTTGGTATCCAATAGAAGATTTCTCCAGTGTTGAATTCCAGAGCAGTCCAGAGGATGAATCTTTAAGGTTTCTGCTTCATATCAACCAAACAGTGAATACCAACGACCTTGGTTCTGAACTATCAAATGTTCAGATATACTCATGGGATAAACAAATCTATATCAATTCTAAAGGGGTGCTTAAAAACCAAACGAAACAGGTCAAAATCTTTGATATTAATGGGCGCTTATTATCTCAGCAAAACTCAGCAGCTGAGCCAGAAACTATAATTAAAAACCCATTTCAAAATCAAATTTTAATCATAGAATGTATTTACACCAAGCAAAGCTTCCAACAAAAAATCATCAAACTTAAATAGCATTATTATATTGAGTTTTTAATGCCGGAATAATTCAATTCCGGCATTTTTTAATACTAATTCTCAAGATACACATACCATAGGTTAGCGACAGAAAAAATAGCGAAAAAAAATGAATCAAGACCCAAATCAAGCCTTTAAAAATCAAATAACACACTCATTTTAAGCACTGTTAATTTCTTTCTCTAATTAATTTTTTAAAGACAAAATATTATCCTATTTTTGCGCCTTGAAAAATTAGGATTATAATAAAACTCTAAACACATGCAAAACAAAGGAGCTATACGTCTATTTGCCATCGTTTTTGCCGCAGTTTGTATATTCCAGTTGTCTTTTACCTTCTTCGCAAGAAAAGCTGAAAGCAATGCTGTTGAATACGCTAGCGCACCAGAAGCCGTTGAAATGGCAAATGTTTTAGCAAACGGGAACGCCCTGAAAGAAGGGATGCTTTTTGATTCTATCTCAAAAGCAAGAGAGAAATTTTACCTTGACTCTCTACAAAACGAGGTAGTATTCAATATTTTAATAAGAGAATACACCTACAAGGAAGTAAAAGAAAGAGAAATCAACTTAGGTCTTGACCTTAAAGGTGGTATGAACGTAACTTTAGAAGTTTCTGTTCCAGACATCATTGTTGCTTTATCGGGTAAAAGTAAAAACGTTACTTTTAGAAAAGCCATTGATATGGCTCGTGAAATGCAAAAAAGTACTGATGACGCTTTCTTGAATTTATTTCGTCAATCTATTAACGAAGTAGATCCAAACTTTAGCCTTGCTACAGTATTTAGTACAATTGATTTAAAAGACAAAATCAATTATAACTCAACTAACGACGAAGTATTTGCTGTTTTAGAAGGTGAAGTTGACGGTGCAATCGACCGTACTTTCAACATCTTAAACACTCGTATCAACAGATTCGGTGTTTCTCAACCTAATATCCAGCAATTAGCAACCAAAGGCCGTATCTTAGTTGAACTTCCTGGCATTAAAGATCCAGACCGTGTAAGAAAACTTCTTCAGGGTACTGCTCAACTAGAGTTCTGGGAAACTTGGGAATTTTCTGAAGTAGTTGCTTATTTTGCTCAAGCTAACCAAACATTAGCCCAAAAGAATGCTGCTAATAAAGTTTTAGAAAAAGTAGCTGAAGATAAAGCTGCCGAAATCGTTAATGAAGAAACTGCAGCTGAAACAGCTGCTGAGGTTGAAACAGCCACTGCTGATGCTGCTGAAGGTAATTCTTTAATGGACGAGATTGAATCAGATACAACAGCTATTGACGAAGAATTAGCTGCAAATCAGTTCTACGAAAACAATCCAATTTACGAATATCTACAGCCTAACTTCCAACAAGACCCTAATTCTGGTCAGGTTTATCCTGCCAAAGGTGCTAGTGTTGGTTATGCTTCAGTTAAAGATACTTCTCGTGTAAACGCCATGTTGAAAATGACAAAAAGCATTTTCCCAAATAATGTACGTTTCATGTGGACTATCAATCCAGTTGAAAAAGGTTCTGACATTCACCGATTGGTTGCTATTAAAGTAACATCTCGCGATGGAGAACCTGCTCTTGGTGGTGACGTAATTGTTGATGCTTCTCAAGACTTTAGTCCAACCGGACAAGTTGAAGTTTCAATGAGTATGAATGCTGAAGGTGCTTTAACATGGAAAAGATTAACTGGTGAAAATATTGGACGTCAGATTGCAATTGCGCTTGACGGATTTATTTATAGTTTCCCTAATGTTAATTCTGAAATCGCGGGTGGACGCTCTTCTATCTCTGGTGGTGGAATGACAGTAGATGAAGCACAGGATATTGCAAACATTCTTAAAGCTGGTAAATTACCTGCTCCTGCTCGTATTGTTCAGGAAGAAGTAGTAGGTCCTTCTTTAGGTCAAGAAGCTATTAGCTCGGGTCTTTGGTCATTCGTGATTGCCTTTATGCTTGTATTGGCTTATATGATTTTCTTTTATAGCAGAGCTGGTTGGGTAGCGGATTTAGCCCTAATCATTAATCTTCTATTCATCTTCGGGGTTTTGGCTTCTCTTGGAGCAGTATTAACACTTCCTGGTATTGCCGGTATTGTTCTAACAATTGGTATGGCTGTGGATGCGAACGTGATTATCTTCGAACGTATTAAAGAAGAGGTAAATCTTGGAAAAGGAATTCGTTTAGCTATCACAGATGGATATAAAAATGCTTATTCTGCGATCATTGATGGTAACGTAACCACATTGCTTACTGCTTTTGTTTTATATACATTTGGTTCTGGTCCTATTCAAGGTTTCGCAACCACTCTTATCATTGGTATCTTTGCGTCTTTATTCTCAGCAATCTTTATCACTCGAATTGTTTTTGCTAATTTATTAGATAAAAACCAAGTGGTTAAGTTCAGTACTAAAGCAACTAAAGACTTCCTTAAGAATACTAAGATTGACTTCTTAGCTAAAAGAAAAATTGCATATGTTATTTCTGGTATCTTAATTGTATTAAGTATTGGTTCATTAGGAGTACGTGGATTAAGTTATGGTGTTGATTTTGCTGGAGGTAGAACTTATATCGTGCGTTTCGACCAATCAGTAAACACAACTGACATTCGCGAATCTTTAGCTACAGAGTTTGAACAAACTCCAGAAGTTAAAACATTCGGTGCTGATAGCCAAGTTAAGATTACTACTCAATATTTAATTGATGATAACAGTGACAACGTTGATGAAATTATTCAGAACAAATTATATACAGCTTTAAAAGGATTTATTGGGCACGAAATTACATATGCACAATTTGCAGGTGATACTGATAGTGAACAAATGGTAGGTATTTTAAGTTCTCAAAAAGTAGGACCTACTATTGTTGATGAGATTATCCGTGGAGCATTCATGGCTATTATCTTCTCATTAATCATTATCTTCGGATATATTGCTATCAGATTTAAGAAATGGCAATATGGTCTAGGTGGTGTTGCTGCTCTTTTCCACGATACTATTATTACTTTAGGTATATTCTCTATGTTCTGGGGATTACTACCATTTAGTATGGAAATGGACCAAGCATTCATCGCGGCGATTCTTACTATCATTGGTTACTCAATTAACGATACCGTAATTATCTTTGACCGTATTCGTGAGTTCGTTGGACTACACAAAAAGACTCCTCTCAAAGATAATATTAACGATGCCTTGAATAGTACTTTAGCTCGTACCATTAATACTTCTGGTACTACATTATTAGTATTATTGGCTATCTTTATCTTTGGTGGTGAAATTATTAGAGGATTTACCTTTGCTCTTCTTGTAGGGGTTCTAGTAGGTACATACTCTTCTCTTTTCACAGCTAGTCCTATCTCTTATGATTTATTAGGTGGAGATAAATTAATAGCAGAAAAAGATAGCAAAACGAAAAAATAATCAAATTGCTATTTGATATATAAAAAAGTCCCGGCTGTTTGTCGGGACTTTTTCTATTTTTGCAAAAACATTTGAAACAATGATGCCAAGTGCACTTTTATTTTTAGATTTTGGAGGAGGAGAAATTCTTATCATCTTATTGGTGATATTGATAGTTCTTGGTCCGAAAAAGATTCCAGAATTCGCTAAAAAAGCTGGACAAGTCATGCGATATATTAGAAATGCTACTGACGATATCAAAAGAGAAATCAATAAGGAAACTGGCGAAATTCAAAAACCTTTTAAATCGGCTTATAATTCGGCTACTGCCTTTAGCGAAAATGCTCACAAAGCCATGAAATCTACTCTTGACGATTTAAATCAAGAAGAGAATCAGGCCAAAGATACTGAGACAAATGAAAGTGATGAAAAAGTCACAAAAAAGGATACGAAATCAACAGAAAAACAATAAATTGCAAAAAGATTTGTTTATTCAGAAACATGAACCTAATGAATAAAATATCATATATACTTTTACTTTCAATTGGCTTATTATTTCAGCCCATTCTTAATGCTCAAAACCGACACATCAGGGCTGGTGATGAAGCTTACCAAGACCAACTCTATAAAGTAGCTGCGGAAAAGTACAAAAAGGGATACAACAAACTAAAAAATAAAGAAGACAAGTTGAATGTTGCCTTCAAAATGGCTGAATCTTATCGTAAGACTAATGACCTTCGCAGAGCTAAAGCTCAATACAAAAGACTTATCCGACTGAATGCACACCAGCAAACCCCGGAAATTGTATTACGTTATGGACAATCCCTTCTCATGCTCGAAGAGTTTAAAGAAGCAGAAGCACAATTTGCCATTTATGATACTTTAGTGGGAGACGATCCTCAAGCAAAAATGGCTGTCGCATCTATTAAGTTTGCTCGCCGTGCTTTAGAGAATCCAAAAAACTATACTTTAGAAAACATCAAAAGAATTAATTCCAAATTTGATGACTTTAGCCCAAGCTATCAAGATAATAACTATCAAAGTTTATACTTCACCTCTTCTCGTGAGGAGGCTCTTGGTAAAAACTTAGATGGTTGGACAGGAGAAAAGTTCTCCGATTTATTTTATGCTAAACTCGATAGAAAAGGCGAGTGGAGTAAACCCGAGTTAGTTGACGAGGAAGATATCATTAATACCAAAGGTAACGAAGGTCAATCCACATTCAATAGCCGGTTTAATAGGATGTATTTTACACGATGTTTTGTAAGCCCAAGCAGACCTTGTGGATGTTTAATTCTCCAATCTAAACGTTCTGGTCGAGATTGGGGAGATCCTGAAGTAGTAGAATTAGGTAGCGATAGTAGTCACGTAGTGGGCCATCCTGCTATAAGCGATGATGAGAAAACTATCATTTTTGCAGCTGATTTTGAAAGAGGCTATGGTGGAAAAGATTTATATATAGCTACAAGGGAAAGCATACAAGATCCTTTTGGGTATCCAACCAACTTAGGTCCACTTGTTAATACCAAACGTGATGAAATGTTTCCATTAATAAGAGATGACAGCACCCTTTATTTCTCTTCAAATGGCCTTGTGAGATTAGGAGGCTTAGATATTTACAAGGTGTTTTTTTATGCAGATACCATATCGGGAGATCCAATCAATATGGGCTTTCCCATAAACTCAGCTGCCGATGATTTTGGTATCATTTTTGACCCAGAGCAACAAGAAGCAGGCTACATGTCTTCCAACCGCCCTGGGGGTCGTGGTGGAGCAGATATTTATTCTTTTATCCTTCCTCCTCTAGAATATACCATTACAGGTGCTGTGACCGATGATTATACCTTTCAAGCAGTGGATGGATTAGATGTATTATTATTGGGTTCCGATGGCAGTGAGAAAAAAGTGAGAACTATTGAAGATGGTACCTTTACCTTCAATACAAAACAAGTATTACCAGATACTGAATACGAATTAGTTTTTGAAAGAGAAGGCTATTTTAGATTGGTATTGAAAGAAACCACTGTAGGTTTAGATCATAGTAAAGACATACAAATGGAAGTGGAATTACAAAGAATTCCAGAGGAGCCCATACTACTGCCTGAAATCCTTTTCGATTTAGCAAAATGGGATCTGAAACCACAGTTTGAGGATAGTTTACAAGGGTTAATTGAAACCATGGATGCCAACCCACACGTCATAGTTGAACTTGGTGCTCATACCGACAATAGAGGTCAGGATGAATCCAACGATATTCTCTCACAAAAACGTGCTGAATCTGTTGTAAATTATCTTATTCTTAGAGGTATTGACCCTGGTCGTTTATTTGCCAAAGGATATGGAGAAAGAGAACCTCGTAGATTAGCAACAGAGGTAAAGAAAAACGGTATCACTTTCCCAGAAGGAGTTACCTTAACCCAAGTTTACATTGATTCATTACCAAAATCCCAGCAGGAAACAGCCCATAGCTTGAACCGTAGAATTGAGTTTAAAATAGTAGGAAAAGATTACCAAGAAAGAGCATTAGCCGAACAAGGTGACACCAGTGATGTTTGGATTCAGATGCGAGAAAGAACAAATAGAGTTTTCTTCAACATGCCTGACAAACAAATGTATAAATTTGAATGTGCAATAAATGGTTATACCAACGAAGTCATCTATACACCACTTACTAAACTGGTTACTTGTTCTGTTGATTTTGCTTTAGAATTATTGAAACAAGGAATTATTAAGAAAGAAGACTTCAAAGGAAACCCAGACGATATTATTAGCACTGGAAATATTGAGCACAAATCGGTGTTCACCCTGAAAGATTTTAGAATAGGAAGTAAAACCATCAGAAACTTAGATGTATATGTTTGGCATGGTAGCCTCTACCCTTTCTTTATCAATGAAGTGACTTTGAAGAAATTTGGAACCCCTGTTATTGATGAAAAAAAGAGAAGCATCACTTTCGAATAAAAACAACATGAGCGATTTAAAATATAACCAAAGAGGTGTATCGGCTTCAAAAGAAGACGTGCATGCAGCTATTAAAAATATTGATAAGGGATTGTTTCCTAAAGCATTTTGCAAAGTCATCCCTGACTTACTTACCAATGATGATGAGTATTGTATCATTATGCATGCCGATGGTGCTGGAACAAAATCATCTTTAGGATATATGTACTGGAAAGAAACGGGCGATATTTCTGTTTGGAAAGGAATAGCCCAAGATGCTTTGGTAATGAATTTAGATGATTTACTTTGCGTTGGCGCCACAGATGACATTTTGCTTTCTTCTACTATCGGTCGCAATAAAAACCTCATCACTGGCGATGTGATTTCTGCTTTAATCAATGGTTCTGAAGAACTATTGGCAGAATTAAAAAAATGGGGCGTTAATATCCACTCTACTGGTGGAGAAACTGCAGATGTTGGCGATTTAGTGCGCACTATCATAGTGGACAGTACAGTAACAGCCAGAATGAAACGCTCCGACATTATTGACAATGCCAATATAAAAGCTGGTGATGTGATAGTTGGATTGAGCAGTTCAGGCCAAGCCATATACGAAACCGAATATAATGGAGGAATGGGAAGCAATGGTTTAACAAGTGCACGCCACGATGTTTTCTCTAAATACCTCACCAAGAAATATCCAGAAAGCTATGACCATGCTGTCCCTTGTGATTTGGTTTATTCTGGTGGCATGAGACTCACAGATCCCACAGAAGTGGAGGGTGTGGACGCAGGGAAACTCGTTCTCTCTCCAACTCGCACCTACGCTCCTATTATTAAAAAGATATTGGACAATCATCGCAATCAAATCCATGGTATGGTGCATTGTAGTGGTGGAGCTCAAACTAAGGTTCTTCATTTTATCGACAACCTTCACATCATAAAAGACAATATGTTTGACGTTCCTCCTCTTTTTAAGCTCATACAGGAACAATCTAAAACGCCATGGGAAGAAATGTATAAAGTATTCAATATGGGCCACAGAATGGAATTATATATTCCTGAAGATTTAGCCGAAGATATTATAAATATTTCTGAAAGCTTTAAGGTAGATGCGCAAATTATTGGTAGAGTAGAAAGTAGTGATAACAAAAAACTAACCATAACAAGTGAGTATGGTAAATTCATCTACGAACAAGCATAATGATTTACAATTTTGAAATAATTGAATATTTTTTCAAAAACCCTTGAAATGCCTTTTTCATAGTCGTAACTTTACAATCGAACAATTATTAGGAAACTAGTAAATTTACTGCCTAGAAAAGACCAAACCAATATCATGTACTTTGTACAATTCTCTTTTTGCTTCCTATAGCAGTTCGAAAAGTCATCTTAAATGGATTTTACCGTATTTAAATAAGATATTACAGAACCAAGGCAAGGGAGCCCCCTCTAGTATGCGTTAATTAAACACTCAACGCAAGTAAATAAGCCCAAAGTTTTTCCCTTGTGCTTGGTTTTTTTATGTTTTTTCACAAATCCATTATTCAGAATCCTCTATCTTTGTTGGCATAAAACCCCACTATATAAAATGAAAGGTCCTTTTTATATTTCTTTGTTATCCATTTTACTCATCGCATTATCAATCAATACTTTTGCTCAAAATAAAGTAATTACAGGAATTATTATCGATGAGGAATCTCGTGAACCTTTGGCATTTGTAAACATAGTTACAGAGGATGATAAATATGGAACATCCACTGATATCGATGGATTATTTCAGATGAAAATTCCCAAGAAAACAAAAAGCCTCACACTTTCCTACGTGGGTTATGAGAAGAAAAGTGTCGATATTTCCTATCAAAAGAGCCAGTTTATTTTTAAAATGAAGCCTTTGGCTTATTTGCTTTCTGAGTATGAGGTAACACCTGGAATTAATCCCACACACAGAATCATTAATAATGTCCTGCAATATCGCGATACTAACGACCCAAAAAAACTTCAAAGCTTCTCCTATACTTCCTACGACAAAATGGTAATCACCCTAGATTTGGAAAATAAGACCATGAGTGATTCAGTATTGCTGCTTCCTGATAGCATTAGTAACATTAGCTCCTTTATAAAAGACAAAGACATCCTCTTGATGGAAAACGTAGTGGAGAAAAAATTTATGGCTCCAGAGCGTAATCATGAGAAAATTATAGCTTCCAAAGTTTCCGGCCTTCAGGATCCATTGATTGTTTTCGTGGTTTCACAGATTCAATCCACCTCCTTCTACGATGAAATCATCCACATGGTGAATAATCATTATATCAATCCCATCAGCAAGGGAAGTTTAAGCAAGTATTATTTTCAAATGGAAGATACGACATACTCTAGCCAAGGGGACACCATTTTTTCTATTAGCTATTCTCCTTATTCCGATAAGAATTTCGATGGTTTACAAGGGGTATTAAGCATCAGTACAAAAAAATGGGCTATAGTAAATGTTAGAGCAAAACCCTTAAACAGTGATGAACAAGGCTTTAATATTGAAATACAACAACTTTATGGTTTTGTGGATGGACATTGGTTTCCGACCCAACTAAACACCAATATTATTTTTAATAATACCATAGCCACAACAAATGGAGAACAAGCAAAATTTATCGGTATTGGAAAGAGTTATCATAAAGATGTCATTCTGAATCCGGAGCTTGTGAAACAACAATTTTCGCATATTGAAGTGGAACTGGATCCAAATGCAGGCTATCAAAAAGAGGAATTTTGGAATCGGTACCGAAAAGATTCACTTTCGCAAAGAGACAAAAACACCTACGCTTTTATGGATAGTGTGGGCAAGGCTGAAAATTTTGATAAGACCATAAAACAAGCTGAGACGCTTTTCACTGGTAGGATTCCATGGGGAAAGTTTGATATCCCATTAGACAAATTTGCTGGATATAATAATTATGAAGGCCTCTGGCTTGGAGCTGGATTGAGAACAAATAAAAGGCTGAGTACCAAATGGGATATCGGGATTTATGGAGCCTATGCTTTTAGAGCTCAGAAAGCAAAATATGGTATCAATGGGCAAATCCTTCTATACAAACCTTTTTCCTTGAAGCTTTATGCTGCTTATTCTAAAGATTACCAAGAAGCTGCTGGAGTAGATTTTTATGATAATCATGAAACTACATTTAGCCCTGAGCGATTTAAGAACTTCTTTATTTCTCGTTCCAATTATACTGATAGAAAAGAGATAGCCTTCCGAATTAGGACCCTAAGATATATTCATGCCAGCATTGGAATGAGAGTAGATCATAAGGAGGCTGCCTACGATTATTCTTACCAAGGACAAGAAGCCATCATTCCAGGATACACTTTTGATTTTACTGAAATCAGGCTGGGACTTCGCTTTGCTTTTAAAGAGCGATATTTCGACAATAGCAGAATGCTTCTATCCATGGGAACAAAATATCCTATTGCCTGGTTTAATTATTCAAAAGGATTGAAAGGTATACTCAATGGTGATTATGATTTTCATAGATTCGATTTACGTATTAAGAAGAGCTTCTACACCAAATATTTAGGAGAAACTTCGGTAGATTTAATTGGTGGACTCATCATCGGAGACCTCCCCTATTCTAACCTCTATCGAGGACAAGGTACTTATGGAGTGATTACTGTTTTTGCTCCGGGAAGTTTTGGAAGCATGAGTGCCAACGAGTTTTTATCCGACCGCTATGTTTCTGCTTTTCTTAGCCATAACTTTGGCAACCTCATTTTTCAGGGAAAAAAGTTTAAACCCGAAGTGGTTTTAGTTACAAATATTGGTTTTGGTTGGCTCAATCACCCAGAACAACATTTAAACATTGGTTTTAAAACTATGGAGCATGGTTATTTTGAAAGCGGGATCCTCATCAATGATTTGGTAAATCTCTATCTTTATAATATCGGAATTGGAGCCACCTATCGTTATGGTGCTTATTCAAATAGGCTAGTAGAAGATAATCTTTCTGTGAAAATTAGTTTGACTTTTCCCATTAAACCTGCTTTCAAGGCTGTGGAGTAGGAACCTCAGTTTGACATTAAATTAGGCCACAGCTTCAGATAATTAGCTCATATATGACATAAATTAACGAAAATATTTCGGGTATCTCATTGAATTACATAAATAGAAGGGTTAATTATCGAACCGAGATTAGGAAGAATGAAGTTTGAAGTTGGAAACGGATTAACCCAGCTAAGATCAGCATTGTTGAACGAAGTAAAACAAAATCAAGCTTATCATTTCTTAAGGTCTCAACTTTCACTACAAAATATCTGCCGGATTGGATTTGGTAGCGACCCATGTTTTTATGCTGATAGTGAATAAACCTATTAAAACAGAAATAATGGCAGTAGAGATAAATGGCCAAATAGAAACATCAATAGTGAAGGCAAAATCCTCTAGCCAAGTATTGATAAAATACCAAGCTGGAATCCAAGCCAATACATTAGAGAATAGGATTAATAACACAAATTCTTTAGACATGGTGAACATCAATCGGCCAATGGAGGCGCCCAAAACTTTTCTAATTCCTATTTCCGCTTTTCTTTGCTCTGAAATAAATGCCACCAAACCATACAATCCTAAAGCTGCTAAAAATAGCGCAATAAAAGTGAAGAAATAGAATATCCTACCTAACCTATTATCGGAGCGATACATTGATTCATAAGCATCATCGAGGAAATAATAATTAAATGGAGTACGAGGCAAATGTTTATGCCATTTTCGCTCCACCTCAGAAATAAGACTGGCATGTTGCTGCCTTTCAATTTTTATAATGACATAGCGATAAAATGGAGGAAATATGTGTATCATTAAAGGGTCAACCTCTTGGTGTAATGAAGCGAAATGAAAATCTTTAACCACTCCAATAATCTTACCAACCTTAGGCTCCTTTACAGCATAATTAAACACCACTTCTCTTCCTATAGGATCCTCAATTTGGTATTTTCTAACAGCGGCTTCATTCAATATAAAAGCATTGCTGTCAGAATACACATCAAAAGAAAAAGTTCTCCCTTGTTTGATCTCAAACCCAAAAGAACCTAAGAAATCATGATCGGCACATAACATTCTTACCCCTAACCATACCTTATGTTTCTTCTCGTCTGGCAAACTATCATTATCGCTATTCAACGAAGGCATGTTTATTCCATAATATCCAAATCGCTCACCAGGAACATTGGAACTTCCAGTTACAGAAACCACTCCTGGGATTTTCAAGAAATCCTCCTTCAAGTCCACTAAATGTTCGAGACCACTATCACCACTCAATGGAACCACTACTACTTTATCCCTATTGAAACCCACATCACGATTCTGAATAAAACGAAGTTGTTGAGCTACGATTATAGATGCAATGGAAAGAAATACTGCTATACTAAATTGTGAAATCACTAAAAACCGTCTCAGAATCAAGTTAATTTTATTGTTTTTTTGCGCATTCAAGCGATTTGACAATACTGTTAAAGGGTTAAATGTAGACATTAACAAACTAGGATAAAGCCCTGAAAGGAGGGTGAGTGAAATGGTGGTTACCATAAGAAAACTAAGAATCTCGTATGACCAAATCATATTAATAGACAAACTCTTTCCCACAAAAGCGTTAAAAGTAGGGAATCCTAGTTCCACAATTACTAGAGCCGTAATGGTTGAAGTGAGTACTAATATAAAAGCTTCACTAATAAAGTGGAAGAAAATATTTTTCTGATGTGCTCCAAGCACTTTTCTGACTCCAATTTCCCGAGCTCTGATTACAGAACTAGCGGTCGCCAAATTAATATAATTGATACTGGCCAGAAGTAGAATAAATATTGCTATGGTAAGATAAATGAGGATATATTCGTAATTCCCATTGGTCTGATATTCTTTTTCAGCATCGCTTTTCAAATGGATGTCTGCTAATGGAACAAAAGCAATCTCTGCTTTTAATTTGGTAAACTTTTCTTTAGTCTCTTCACTTTTTGCCATGAGTTTTTGAATCTCATTCTGCAAATCATCCTGAAGGTATTTTTGCAATCGTATTTTTGAGTTCAAGTCATGGGTTCGCACATAGGTATAAAATACCATCGGTCCTGATGAATCAATTCTAGCATAAGACTCTCTCATTAACTCCACGGAAAAGACCACATCAAAATTTAAATGTGAATTGGCTGGAACCTGTTCAAATATGGCGGAAATCTCAAATTGTTCACCATCAGCTTCTATCTGTTTACCTAAAGGAGAAACCTCTCCATATAATTCCTTGGCTATATTTTCGGAGATCATAATCTGGTTGGCAGAACCCAAAACGCTCCCTGTCACTCTTTCCACTACGGGAAAAGAAAATACATCGAAGAAAGTGGAGTCGGCAAAAATCACCTGACTATTTTCAGCGGAGCGAGCATTGGCAAACAGAAAGGGAGGATTATAATAACTCATGATTCTACAGGTTGAAACATCCTCTGGCCCATGGGCCATACGCAAGGCAATATTTCCATCACATGTAGCCCAAAACTGGGTATAATCGCCCCAATCGTATTTTTCTTGAACCCGATAAATATGCTCATAATCTTCATGAAACTTATCGTAGCTTAGTTCATCGGTGATATACAAAAATATAAGTATACTAGTGGCTAAACCAAGTGCAAGGCCCAATACATTAATTAATGTATAAACCCTATTCTTGCTTAAAAACCTAAAACTAGTTTTTACAATATTTTTCAGCATATCTTGTATAATTCTCTCCTAATTTAATCTCTATTGTCTTTTTCTTCGCAGCAACACAGGAATTTTCACTTCCCCTTCCAGTCCTACTTCTAATACTTCAAATTGTGGGTCTATATTTTCTATGCTTTCTTTTACAAACTCTGCCCTTGTACTTTTTGTTGCACCTTTGGGGTACACAAAAACCTCTAAACGGTAGGTCACCATCTCTTCTCCTTGGGAAACCACTTTAATGTCTACACTTTCGTTGTTATCGGTATCTGGTATCAAAATTTTAACTTCTCTCATGATTAGGAAAATTTTTGGAGGATGTTTTCATTAATAATCTGTCCGTCGAACAAACGCAAAACCCTATTAGAATAGGAAGCATCTCTTTGGGAATGGGTCACCATAATAACTGTAGTACCAGACTTGTTCACCTCATCTAATAATCTCATCACTTCTTCGCCATGAGCTGAATCTAGATTTCCTGTTGGCTCATCTGCAAAGACAATTCTAGGCTTACCAACAACAGCTCTAGCAACTGCTACACGTTGTTGTTGCCCACCACTCAACTGGGTTGGAAAATTAAATTTACGATGAAGAATTTGCATTTTTTCCAAAATCTCGTGAACTCTTTCTTTACGCTCCTCGGTTTTTACTCCCATATAAATTAATGGAAGCTCTACATTTTCATAAACATTAAGTTCCTCAATTAAGTTATAATTCTGAAAAACAAAACCCATATTATGCTTTCTGATTTTTGAGCGCTCCTTCTCGGACAACTTTGCTACAGCGATTTCCATAAAAGCATACTCTCCATCGGAAGGTTCATCCAATAGACCAAGCAAGTTTAATAAAGTCGTTTTTCCACAACCCGAAGGTCCCATGATAGCTACAAACTCGCCTTTTTTCACTTCTAAATTCACATTCAACAGCGCCAAGGTTTCCACCTCACTACTTCTATAGACTTTTGTTAAGTTTCGTAACTTTATCATAATTTGGGCGTCTTAATAATATTGAACCGTCTCATTTGGCTAAGATAATCAATTAGTCATTTTTAAGAAATTGATAATAAATTAATTAAACATGAAACATTCAGTATGAAATTTTGCTCAAAAGTAATGCCAGTAGATATAAAAGTCTGATTAGCTGAATATCATAGAATATTTATTCAGAATATAACAATAAATATTGTTCGCTGGCGTTCATTTTTTTGTACATTTACGAACAAAATAATTAGTATGACAAAATCAGAAGCCAAACTTTTAGTAGTAGACGACGATAGAGATGTTCTATTAGCAGCAAAGCTATTTTTACGTCAACACTTCACCATTGTCCACACAGAAAGCAACCCTGAACGCATTCCTGATTTAATGAGGAATGAGAACTACGATATATTTTTATTGGATATGAATTTTTCTAAAGACGCCACTAGTGGTAGAGAAGGATTCATGTGGTTAAATAAGATTTTGGAAATAGACCCTGCGGCGGTAGTTATCTTTATCACAGGATATGGAGACATTGAATTAGCTGTTCAAGGTATTAAGGAAGGCGCTACTAATTTTATATTAAAGCCATGGGATAATAAAAAATTATTGGCGGAAATCACTGCCAATATTCAAATTAGAGAATCCAAAAAAGAGCTAGAAAACCTAAAGAATAAACAACAACTATTAATCTCTGATGCCGATTCTTTATTTGGTGAAATTATAGGAAACTCATCAGCAATTCGTCAGGTTTTAAATACCGTTCAAAAAGTGGCTAAAACAGATGCCAACATCCTTTTATTGGGCGAAAATGGAACAGGAAAGGAGATGATAGCTAGAGCCATACATCGCGCTTCTATGCGCCAATCAGAAGTATTTGTGACCGTAGATTTAGGTGCTCTTACTGAAACCTTATTCGAGAGTGAATTATTCGGGTATAAAAAAGGTGCTTTTACTGATGCGAAGGAAGATAGAGCAGGAAGGTTTGAAGCTGCTAATCAGGGAAGTCTTTTCCTAGATGAGATCGGAAATCTATCCTATAATTTACAATCAAAACTACTTTCTGTATTACAAAGCCGAAAAGTAGTCAGGTTAGGCTCACACAAAGAAACAGATATTGATGTGAGAGTAATATGTGCCACAAATATGCCATTATATCAAATGGTAGAAGAAGGGAAATTTCGTCAAGATTTATTATACAGAGTAAACACAGTTGAGATTCAAATTCCACCACTTAGAGATAGAACTGACGATATTCCTGATTTGGTAGATCATTTCTTAAAAATGTATTGTAAAAAATACAAACTCGATACAAAAAGGCTAAGTGTTGCCGCAGCAAAAAGATTAAAAAAGCACAGCTGGCCAGGAAACATAAGAGAATTGCAACATACAGTTGAAAGAGCAGTGATAATGAGTGAAGGAAACACCCTACAAGCTCACGATTTCTTTTTAAGCAAGCCTATTCATAAGAATGCACTTCTGAATGCGGATAACTTAAATTTAGAAGACACAGAAAAAATCCTGATCAGAAAAGTGATTGACAAGCATGGAGGAAATATTACTAAGGCAGCACATGAACTTGGACTTACTCGAGCTTCATTATACAGAAGAATAGAAAAATATGATCTCTAATACTTTTCGAACTTCAGTAGTTATTCGATTGGTATTCATCGTTATTAATACCTTTCTATTTATTTGGCTTTTTGAAAGCCATAATTACATCACTTCTACTATTAGTTTTGTGGTGATGATAATACAAATGGTATTATTGATAAAATACGTAGAACAAACCAATAGAAAGCTGACGCGATTTTTCGATAATGTAAAATATAATGATTTCACCAGTAGCTTTGTTTCTGAGAATAAGGGAGAAAGTTTTAATAAACTTAATGAGAGTTTTAATCAGGTTATTCAACAATTTGTAAAAACTAGAGCCGAAAAAGAAGAACATCACAATCAGCTTCAAACTATTGTCCAGCATATCAGTATTGGAATTATTACCTACCGAACTGATGGCACCATCGATATCTATAATAATGCGGTAAAACAGCTCTTCAAAATCAATAATTTAAAACATATAAAAGAGTTGGGATCTATTGATCCAGATTTACCAGAGAAACTGCTGCAACTTCGTCAGGATGATAGCAAACTGATCAAAATCTACCAAGAAGATGAATTGATGCAATTGTCGATTCAGGCTACAGAATTTAAGAAAAAAGGGGAGGAATATTTATTAGTCAGCGTAAAGAATATTCACTCAGAATTAGAGAGGAAAGAGATAGAAAGTTGGCAGAAGCTGATACGAGTATTAACACATGAGATCATGAATTCCATCACTCCTATTTCATCTTTGGCTTCTACAGTACAAGAATTACTTCCAGAGCGAGTTGACCATGCCATGGACGAGGATGATTTAGATAGCATGCATCAAGCCTTAAGTACAATAAGCCGCAGAAGTAGTGGTTTATTAGGCTTTGTTGAGGTTTATCGGGACTTAACTCGAATTCCTATGCCTAACTTCCAAAGAGTGGTAGTAAAAGACTTACTCTTTGAAGCCAAGCTTATGCTACTCCACAAAACGAAAAATGCTAATATTGACATTCAAATAGAAACTACACCTGAAAACATTGGTATCATGGCAGATCCCAATTTGATTGAACAGGTTTTAATAAACCTCCTCATTAATGCTTTTCATGCTCTTGAATATCAAGAAAATCCGCAAATCATCCTCACTTCTCGATTCAATAAAAACGAACATATTATTATTGAAGTGGCGGATAATGGGAAAGGTATAAAGCCCGATATTTTGGACAAAATATTTATGCCTTTCTTTACATCGAAAAAAGAAGGCTCAGGAATTGGATTAAGCTTAAGCCGACAAATCATGCATTTGCATAAGGGAAATATTTTTGTGAAATCCATTCAAGACAAAGGAAGTGTCTTTACACTAGTTTTCTAAATTGTATTTATTGATTTTTTTCGTATCTTCATGATTGCAAATTAATCAAAGAATACTAATAATGCCAAATTCTAACAAGCAACTTCAAAGAACTTTAGAGAAATCAAAGAGTATACTATTCTTCACTCTAAATCAAGAAATGATTATAAAGTCTTATAATCAAAAGTTCCGTAAGCTTTTCGATCTACCAAATTGCTCCGACCTTTTAAATCCATATACATTTTCAGAACTAATAAATGCGGATAAAAACAATATCCTCATTGAGAATATCCAACAGTTTCTACTTGATAAAGAAATTCCAATTCAACTTGTTCTTAAACATCCTAAAAACGATTTTGAACTTGAAATAAATAAAATTGAGGGATGTTCAGGTCATCATTCAGAATGGATGATTATTGGCCATCAAATCGATAACTTAGAAATATTAGAATCCTCTGAAAACAATTCAAGTATTAATGAAACCGATCTATTTGATTTGGCGGGAGATGGCATCATCATAGGCAATCATCAAGCAGAAATCATAAAGGCCAATCAAAAAGCCTATGAAATGACAGGTTATCAAGCTTCCGAATTATTGGGCCATCACATTAGCTTCTTATTTGATCAACATCAACTAGAAAAAAATCCGCTTCTTTTTCACAAGGTAAACAAAGGAGAGGATGTTAAAAAGGAGAGGCTGATCAATAGGAAAAACCAAGAACCTCTAACCATTGAAATGGTTTCAAATAAAACCAACAAGGGATATATCAGTATCATGCGTGATATTCAGGATAGAAAGAATGCAGAAAACACCTTAAAGGAACTTAAAAACAGACTGCTTTTTGTTACTCAAATGGATAGAATAGGAATTATTGATATTAATACTTCAACACTCAACATACGTTTCAATGATGAAATGAAAGAGATTTTTGAGAAATCTACAAAAGAGAATAATAAATTAGAAGATTGGTTAAATCTGATTCACCCTGAAGATGTTACTAAAATAAATCAAGGGTTTGATGAACTAAGAAAAACAGGAAAAGTTTTTGAATTTATCTATAGATTAAGATCTGTTGGAGACAAGTACAAAACGATAAAAGCCTCTGCAAACCTTTCTAATTTCGATAGCAAAAGTGAAAGTTTAATCGTAAGCTCCATAGATATTACCAACTCTAATTGGATCAAGTCAAGATTAGAAGAATCGGAACAAACTTTCAAAGCATTAACAAACTCAGCTACTGCAGCCATATTTATCTATAGCCACAAGTATTTATACACTAATCATTCTTTCGAGAAAATTACGGGTTATTCTTTTGCAGAAGTTAAGAACAAAGCATTTTGGTTTTTGGTCTCTCCTGAGCATATTGAAGTGGTTAGAAATCGAGGTCTTAATCGACTTGAAAACAGCTCTCCATCTGATAGTTATGAATTTAAAATCATTACCAAATCTGGAATTGAAAAGTGGGTGGAATTTGCAGCCTCCCCGATTAATTATATGGGAGAACCTGCCGCTATTGGTTCCGCGTTTGATATTACAGAAAGGAAAAACTTAGAGATAGAATTAAAAACGAATATTGACAAGTTGACCATTGAGCGTCAGAAAGTAATTTACTCAGAGAAACAATTTAGAGATTATCTGGAACAGAATTCAGCCGCCATGTTGGCCATAGAACCTATTACAAAAAACATCACCTTTGCCAATTATGCTGCTGCAAAACTCTACAAATATAATAGGCAGGAATTAATGGAGATGAAAATATACGACATTAATACACTTAGTAAAGCCGAGCTTGATGAAAAAATAAATAGCGTTTCTGTAATTGAATCGGAAGAACATAGTTTTGTACATAGGACAAAATATGGCTCGGAGATCAATGTACATATCAACCAAAGTTTCATCATTTCCAATCAAGAACCAAGTTTATTACAAATTATCCATGACATCAGTGAGGAGGTCACAAATAAAAACAAACTAATAGAATCGCATAATACCTATAGAAACATATTAGCGAGCATTTCGGAGATGATATACATTTTAGATGAGGATGGGAATTTCAAATATGTTAATGACTCGGCCATTAAAACTTATGGTTATGAATTCTCCTATTTTATTGGGAAGTCACCTGCCTTTTTATCGGCTCCCGGAATGAATGACCTGAATATGGTACAAAATGCAATAGAGAAAGCTTTTAATGGTGAACAAAACACCATTAGTTTTTGGGGACTAAGAAAAAACAAAACCATATTCCCAAAAGAAGTAGTTCTATCTCCTGGGCAATTCTTCGGTGAAAAGGTTACCATTGCGGTGTCAAGAGATGTGAGTGAGCATATTAAAATTACCAATGAGTTAACTGAGGCCAAAAACAAAGCAGAAGAGAATGACAAATTAAAATCATCTTTCTTAGCCAATATGAGCCACGAAATCAGAACTCCAATGAATGCCATACTTGGTTTTTCTGAACTTGTAAAAGACCCAAGTACCGATGAAAACGAGAGAACCCAATTCCTAAACATCATCAACAAAAGCTCTCATCACCTATTGCACCTAATTAACGATATAGTAGATATTTCTAAGATTCATGCCAATCAATTAAAAATTAATCATAACCAATGTCACTTAAATGCTTTACTTCATGAGAAATACATCTCTTTTAGAAGTGATTTGGATTTACTAAAAAACAAAGACATAAAACTTGAACTACAGTTTGGGCTGACAAATGAAAATGATTTAGTGATTACTGATACCAATAGATTGGAACAAATATTAAACAATATCATAGGCAATTCGATTAAGTTTACCCATAAAGGCAAGATCACTATATGTTATGAGTTAATAGACCAAGAAATCATTTTCAGCGTTACTGATACAGGAATTGGAATAGATCAAAAACAAAGAGAAATCATCTTTGAGAGATTTATGCAAGCAGATACATCCATTGGCCGAGAGTTTGGAGGAACTGGACTTGGCCTGGCTATTTCAAAGGCTTGCACAGAACTATTGGGCGGAGAAATCTGGCTAGAATCTGAGTTGGGAATTGGCACCAAAATGAGTTTTAGTATTCCATATATCACTAAGTAACTATCTTCCGTATTGAGAATTGTTTAATTAGTTTCTGTAATCAAATGTAAGATATTAGAATTATTAACCGCTTATTGAAAATGTTACAATCCAAACTCCTGAGCCTTCTGAGAAGACTTGCTCGGATTCCATGGGTCTTTATATGATGAAAGGAAGAATATTTCTTTAATATATGCCATAGTTCTAATAATTCTCATATAATATCCATTATAAATCATCATTAATGGAATAAATACAATCAGTTTAATTTCTTGTCGCCATCGCTCTGACAAAATTAAAACCACAAAGAACTGAAGCAAACTAGCAGTACCATAAAGCATAATTTTCAATGGAATGATGAAAGCCAGAAACTCTGCATTCACAACAATTATATTGATGATATAAAAGAACCATACAATATCAAGAATTAGGTTAAAAAAGATATTCTCAAAGAGTGCAAAGAAATCACTGAAATTAAACCGAGCATCTGGCATAAAAACATCCTTATGCTTCCTCAACCTAAAACGGATTAATGATTTATTCCATCTAAGTCTTTGCTTGGATAGTATTTTGAATTTTTCAGGAACATTTGTTAAGCCAATTGCAGTATGTTCAAAGTCGATCTTATAACCAAGCTTTCTAATCTTAACAGTAATATCCCCATCCAATCCTGGTCCAATATCCCATCCTCCAATTCTATCAAGGATATCTTTTCTAAAGGCACCAAAAGCACCAGAGATAATTTTGTAGATACCTAAATAAGAAGTAACCATTCGTCCAATAGAAATGGTTTGAAGGTATTCGATAGCCTGAACTGAGGTACATATATTGGTATTATAATTTCGAACCTTAATATTTCCTCCTACCGCTCCTACTTTTTTATCCAAATAAAAAGGAAGAATTATATTTTCGATTGCAGCAGAATCAAAGGAGGAGTCCGCATCTAAATGCACTATAAATTTACCAGTGGCATAACGCAGTGCCAAATTCGCAGCAGAAGCTTTACCACCTCTATCATCATTTCGTAAAAAGATATCAATATACCCATTTTCGTATAAACTTTTACAAATGAGATAGGTATCATCATCGGAGCCATCATCCACAATTACAATTTGAATATTTCTATATGTCTGTTCATTTAGAGAGTTCACTAACTTGTAGATGTGCTTACCTTCATTCTTGCCAGGAGCAATAACAGAAATTAATGGATTTTCCATTAAAAATTCCCTTCGGGCATTTTCTCTGGCCACCTTCATGGAACTGCGTTTTCGCAAATAAACAAAAAGCACAACAAAGTCCATCAATAAAAACCGAGGTGCTTCCAATAAAAAGAAATACCAGAAGATATTGAAAACTTTCTCAAAACCATTTGAGTACCAATACCAAAAAAACTCATCCCAAAAGGTATAAATCATCAGCCAGCCCCATTATTAGTTAATAAGCTATTTATAAGGTCATTATGGTTTTTAGTACTGTCTATGTTTTCAGCTTTAATCTTCACCATGATATTGGCTTCATCAATATTACTATCTATCAGCTTCTGAACAGAATGGCGTATATTGTTTAACAAACTTTCCAAACGAAATTTATCATTGTCAGGAGAAATAATTAAAAAAGTATTACTATTGATGAAAGTAAGTATATCAGTAGCTAAAGTTGCATTTTTAATAAACTCAGCCACTTCTGTAACAACCGTATTATATTTCACTCCCAAAGAATTGCTGAGCGCTGCAGGAGTTCTTAAACTCAAACTACCTGCACTACTAGTTTTACCACTGTTTTTGATTCTCTCAATTTCGTATTTTAAAAAGATATTAAAAGTTGAGAATCCTATAAACCCAGCCATTTCAGCATCTTGCTTTTCACTTGGAACTAGACCTCCTATTGCAGATTCTTCACCTAAAGCTGTTAACTCATAATTATATATCTTTCTTTCGAGAAGACTATCTACATTATGAACAGACTCACAACTCATACAGAGAGCCTGCATTACGGATTCTTGAAAATGATGTCCACAATTATTACAAGTATATATTAGACTTGGCTTGTCATAATCAACTCCAATATGGCGCAGCATCCTATTACATTTATTGCAAACCATTTGATCACCATTGATAAAATCGCTTTCGGGAGCCACGTTTGCACAGACAAAGTGATGAATCAAATTCTCGGTATATAAATCTGAAGTACTACATTTTGGACATACTTCTCTATAATTTAAAAAACCAGAGTAGCAATTATTACAGAGATGCACTAAATCTTCGTAACGTGGTCGTAAAAATTCTTTACTCACCAACTTATCGAGTATTGAAAACTTTTCCTCAGTATTTACATTTTGATAATGCAGAGAAAGTAATGGAAATGAATACCCAGTGTGTGATTTAGCAGAAATAATAGGCTTCATTCTACTTTGTCGTGTATAATAATAACGTAGTATTTTATTTAGAATTTTTATCTCTTGATCTTGATTATTTGTGGATTGTAGTTGTCTAATTCTCTGCTCAATGGCTTGAAAAGGACCAATAAAAGCTTCTTCTTGAAGACTATGAACTGTTCCATCAGTCAAAGATTTCGTAAAAGAATCAACATCTTCGTTAATGGACAGGATAAAAACAGGCGTTAAATAAATAGATTCAACAAAAGAAGAACGTATCTGATTTAAAAACCCTCTGCAACCCTCTTTATTCGAGTAATCCAAAATAATCACATCAGTAATCACCACTTTCTTAATATCCAGATTTGAGAAATCCGAAATAAAGAAAACTTCTTTATTACTCTGCGTTTGTACCTTTTTTCCAAATTGATCGTTAGCCATAATTCATTAATTTGAGAGTGATAGAAATATACTTAAAAAAGCATCTAGAAGTATCTGGTTTTAGAAATCCGTACTTCATAAAGATGGCGTTTTTTCCACTCATCTGCTACTTCTTCATTCTCTGGTACCAGACGAACCACTACTTTTCTTGAAAATCTAGCCTTATCTTCCACAAAATCTAGCGGTAACTCTTCTGTATTTATATAAAATTTATCTATGATTCCTTCACTCATGTCTCCATCTGCAAAGTTAACTGTTAAAGACTCCCCAAGTTCAAAATATTTAATGTCTTTTTGGTCTATATATCCTAGAATAAAAATTTCTTCAAAATCGTTGATCAGCATGACTATATCTTTCTTATAGGTAACCTCCTCCGCATCTTGATAGATCTTGCTTACTACACCATCCACAGGACTTTCATAATAATTCCAAAGCAGAACATCACCATCACCAGTATTTATAATTGGTTGATTCAATTTAGCTTGCTGCTCATAATAATTTAGGAGACTTAAATATTTCTTCAAATAGGTAATTTCACCCTCTGTTTTTTCAATATTCACATAAAGCTTGTCTATCTCCAAAATTGATTTCTTCAATTCTGCTTGAGGATAAACATCTAGATAAACTTCTTTTCGGGTTTTTTCTAATTCTTTCTCAATTCTTGCGATATTATTTTTAAAATCGCCAATTTCAATATAGCTTAGGTTGATCTTTTTCTGGGTTTGAAGCCGCTCTTTCAAATACCAGTCAGCACTGTTATTAGTAATAACAGCAGCAACTGCTGCATTAGCATTATCATCTTCTAAAAGATTCAAGCGATAATAAAACAAGGTATCTCCCTTATCAACTGTATCATGTTCTTGAACAAAATAATCAAAAACTGAAACATCTTCAGGAAATCCCACACTAAACTGTTCAGTGTGAACATGGCCCAACACATTCACATAAAAACTTTTACTAATGGCATAGTAAATTATTGAAATGAGTATGACGATAAACAGAATTAAATATATAATTCTATCCCAATTTATTCTTTTTTTAGGTGCTTCTTCTTTAACCCCTTTAAGAACTGTTGCTTTCGTTTTAAATTTAAACGGCTTCATGCGGCTAGGTTTTAATTTAATAAGTAACTATAAATGCTCCAACATTGCCCGATTCAGATCTATATCTGTCTAGAGCTTTTGTTGCATCATCTTCCGATGTATAGCTACCAATTGTGTATTTATAATAACCATTTATTGCTATTTCTCGAATATCTTTAGCTTTGAATTTCTCCAATTTGCTTTCAGTAAGTTTTACTTTACTTGCTGCTATCTGTATGCGATAAAAATTGATAGCCTCATTTTTATCTTGTGTTTTTTCTTCTTCAGTACCAGCTAATACTTGGCTTTTGGATTTCAACTGCAATTCTTGTTTTGCTATCACTTCCTTATCTTCTATATGGTAAATTTGAGCTCTAACACTCGCAACTAATTCCTCAGGTTGCAAGTCTATTTCATATCCTTTTTCGAATGTTTTAAAATCAACACTCATCATACTTTCATAATCAGAGAATGCAAAATTAGTAATACCTGTATTTTCAAATAAATCAGCCATATAATTCTCCAAATGCATTCGGTCAACAAAATCATTTCCCCTTAAAGAAAGTACCAACCTGTTTTTATCAAGATTCAATTCTGAAGCATAACTCTGCTCTACTCTATTTCTATTTGGAACGCCTAATTCATGAACATAAACTAAATCGAATTTATCGAAAATCCTATTCAGTAAACTCACATTTAAACCAGATGGAATACCAATACTTAATCTTACTTGTCCACTACTTGCTTGGGGAGTAATACTATTTACCCAATCACTCACAGCTACTTCGCTAATCTCGTTTAAACTGTCTTGCAGTAATTCCATTTCGTAATGCAAACCAATAATACGAGGATGGTTCCATTCTAATATTCGATTAACATCCTGGTTGACATTTGGGTATTCGCTATTAAGAGGAACTCTTTTCATAACAGAGAAAAATGTATTGGCCAGTTGAGTCTTCTCTAGTAATGTTGTAAGGTATAAAGGGATAGTGTCCTGTTCAGATTCTATCATCACATCAACAAACTCGTTTTTCCAAAGGTAATTGGCGATAGCAACTGGGCTGTGCTTTTCAACATCTTTTGTAGTAACAAACATTTTTACATTGCCATTATATCTTCCAGTGAAATCTTGAGGTGTTAGTACCGTAATAAAATCTGTTGGAGTTCGGTCTTCAAGATAAAAAGATAAGCGCACCAAATTAATGTACATTCGTTTTTTTAAATCAATGATTTCTGCTTCAATAGCTTTCTTGTCATCAATTAATCCCAAAGTAATAACCGGATTAAAAGCTACATCTCTATATTCTTTCTTCACTAACTCTTTACGAATCAACTCATCATTAACCATCTTTCTATAATAAAGGTCTTTGATTTGCTTAAGTTTAAATCCAAATTCAGCATAAATATTAACTAACTCATTATCGCCACCTTCTAATTCCTTCATTTGCTCAGACTGATAAACATTCTGTTGAGCTTTAATGAGCTTACCTTTATTATGAAATCGCAAAGGCACCCTTAAGGTAACTCCAGCGGAACCATAATTCTTAAAAGTATTAAACTCATCCATATACATATTGTATCTAACAAATGGTTTAAGTGTAATATCTTTCCACCATTTTAGATTATCCTTATATATGGCCAGTTTAATTTGAGTCACTGTATCTTCCGCATGATGATTATAATATATTCTCATCAAACTATCCAGGTTAACATCAAACAAAGGCAAATCATCAGCGGTCATAGGATTCGCTAATAAAGTATCAGGAATATTTGCTGGGATATGTTTATTAAAATTCTGCAATTGAAAAACCTGTTGATCTATATCTTCTAACTTAGCCTGATATTGGAGTACTTTTTCCCAACCCACATAGCGCAAATGATATAATTCCTTAGTAAACTCCAACTGTTTCTTCACTAGGTTTTTTCTCTCCTCAAGCACCTTTACTTTTCTAACATTAAATATATAGTTGATATAATTAAATAGGTAGCGGTAGTTTTCTTGCTCAGCATATTCCAAAGTTTCATACTCCTTAAGAATGGCTTGCATCTTCATTTGATGTATTTGATTATTGGCATCGAATAAACCACCTTTTATAATATCCCATTCCAAACCTACATAAAACCTTCTTTTAAAGGTAAGATCTTCGTCAACGGATATCCCTGGAGTAAAATTTTCAGTATAATCACCTCTCATATTTAAGCCCACATCACCTCTCTTGGCTTTAATCTGCTGATTCAAAGCTTCCTGATAAGCCTGCCCTACATCATTGGAAGTATAATTTGAAATAAAAATTGAATTTAATAGAGTTACATCGCCATGAACATCATGATAAACTGAGCCATTGATCGCATTCATAAATATTTCGCTTACGTCTTTTGCAATATGAAAGACATTAACAGTATCTGGAAGAAAATCACCATCATCTGGCATCAGGCTCTCAAGGTTTGGATCCTTATCAAAATCTGATTCCTTAGCCCATGTTCCTTGAATAGAAACAAAGGTTAACAGAACAACCAAAATAATATATTTTTTCAACTCAATCATAGCTTCAGTTTTCTTACCATCTATTTGTTTACTAGATGGTACTATTTCGCATGTATCAAATCTACTTATTCCATTTCTTAGCATTAAAGAATCTTCAATAGAGTATTAACAAAGTTTTAAACACAGAAATAGGCTATATGGCTGATTTTATGGCCTTTACATATTTTTTAACATTTTTCACTATTCAACATCAACAAGCATAAGTGACTATTAGCCAATCTACAAATAGATTTAATTAGTACATTCTTAAATATAATTTAATCAAAATTATTAGTAAATTTGGACCAAAATAAAGGCAAATGTTCGAGAAAAAAATATCCATATACGTAGCTGAAGATGACCCATTATCTGGAAAGATGATGAACATCACCGTCAAAAGAATAGGTTTTGAAATGGTTGGTCTTGGAACCAATACCGATACCGTTATTAAGGAGGTTGGCGAATTAAGACCAGATATGGTACTCATGGATATAGATATGCCGGGTTCAACAGACGGTATCGGAGCTGCTGATATCATCACTCGAGACTATAACATCCCAGTGATATACGTTACAGCTAATTCGGAAGACTCTGTTTTTGACAGAGCCTTGAAAACCGCACCTTTTGGCTATGTATTAAAACCCGTAACCCGAGATACATTGAGAACCGTTGTCCAAATGGGCTATTCAAGGCATTTGGTTGATGTAGAATTGAAAGAAAAACAAGAGGAACTGGCTCAATTAAATGACGCCTTGGAAGTTAAAGTTCAGGAGAGAACCAAGGAAATTGAAGATAAGAACAAGCAGTTAGAAAAGTCTCTATCGAGGGAAAAAGAGCTCAATGAGTTTCAAAGTAGAATCGTAACCACCATATCTCACGAGTTCAGAACCCCTATGACCACTATCATGAGTTCTGCTGAAATCATGGAAAGCCTGATCAATCGTGATAAACCTAAAGAGAAAGTATTTCGCCATACCAAGCTCATTAAAACAAGTGTTCATGAATTACTAGAGTTATTGAACGATGTCTTAATCATCGAAAAATTTGACTCAGGCCGCTATGAAGTAATGAAAGATGAATTTAGTCTCGATAGCTATTTTGAGGAATTAAAATTCAAACTAGAAATTGGAATTGGTAAGAATCACGCTATAGATCTTCAGGTACAAGAGAAAATGGATGATATCTCGACAGATAAAAAGCTATTCTCTCAGGTATTAAACAATATCCTCTCTAATGCCTTTAAATATTCCGAAAAAGAAACTACTGTTCATATTCATGCCCATGTAGCCAATGGATTATTCCACTTTAAAGTTACCGATGAAGGAATTGGAATGACTGAAGAAACGCTACAGATGATATTTGATTCATTCTACCGCGCTAGAAACGTGACCAATATAGAAGGTACAGGAATGGGCCTATCCATTCTTAAAAAATCGGTGGATTTACTGAAAGGAGAAATCAAAGTCAGTAGTACACCAAATATTGGAAGCACTTTTGAAGTTACTATTCCAATGAATTAAGAAATCATGGCATTAAATTCTTCTTCTGTGAGGATTTGAATCCCTAACTTTTCCGCTTTTGTTTTTTTGGCTGGCCCCATTTTATCACCAGCTAAAAGATAATTGGTCTTACCTGAAAGTGCTGAAACATTCTTTCCTCCAAATTCCTCTATAAGAGATTTGAGCTCATCACGGTTGCGAGAAAACACACCACTCACTACGAAAGACTTCCCGTCCAACTTATTATCACTCACCTCAAAAACCTCTTCAACTTGTTCCATCTGAAGACCTGCAAAATCCAGCCTACCAATTTCATACACATGTTCCTCGTTCTCGAAATACTTGACTAATGACTCCGCAATTTTCTTTCCAACCTCCTCTACTTTAAGCAACTCTTCCAAATCAGCTTTCATTAAAGCTTGCATACTTCCAAAATAATTGGCTAGCTTTTGAGCAGTGGTAGCTCCTACATATCGTATTCCTAGGGCAAATAAAACACGACTAAAAGGAACCTCTTTTGATTCTTCTATTCCCTTCAATATGTTGGTTACTGTTTTTTCTTTAAAGCTCAATCGTCTAGATTTACCATCCTCCGTTTCCATTACTTTTTCCAAACCAAATAAACTTTGATAGTTCAAATCATATAAATCGGCCACATTGGTCAATAGTCCTTTATCAAAAAGCAATTCTATCTTTCCTTCTCCCAAACTATCAATATTCATAGCTTTTCGACCAATAAAATGCTCTATCCTACCTTTAATTTGAGGAGGGCAGTGATCAATATTTGGGCAATAATGATGAGCTTCTCCTTCGTTTCTGGTCAATTCAGTATCACATTCTGGACAACGAGTAATATAATCAAATGGAGTAGCATTGGCAGGTCTGCTATCCAATTCTACACCTACAATCTTCGGAATAATCTCTCCTCCTTTTTCCACTTGAACCATATCCCCAATTCGTAAGCCCAATTGCTCAATGATATCAGCATTATGTAATGAAGCTCTTCTCACAATAGTGCCGGCTAAGGCTACGGGATCCAATTCCGCAACCGGAGTAATCGCTCCGGTTCTTCCCACTTGAAAAACAATATCAATCAATCTAGTTACACCTTGCTCTGCTTTGAATTTATATGAGATGGCCCAACGAGGGCTCTTTGCAGTAAAACCCAATTCTTCTTGCTGAGAATAATCATTTACCTTAATTACAATACCATCCACATCATAAGGAAGCTGATGTCTGGCTTCGTCCCACTCTTCGATAAATCCAAATACATCTTCTATATTGGAATATCTTCCCATCTTATCTGCTACGTTAAAACCCCAGCTTTTGATCAATACGAGACTATCGTAATGAGTAGTCACATTTGGCAAATCTCCTAGCGCATAATAACAAAAACACTCCAAAGGACGCTTGGCCACCTGTCTACTGTCTTGCATTTTAATACTACCACTGGCCGCATTTCGAGGATTAGCAAAAGCCTCTTCTCCATTGGCTATTCGTTGCCTGTTAATCTTTTCAAATCCCGCATGAGGCATCACAATTTCTCCTCTTACCTCAAAATTTCTTGGGAAACCCTCCCCTTTCAATTTCAATGGAATAGAATGAAGAGTTTTAATATTGGCCGTCACCACATCTCCCTGAACCCCATCACCACGCGTCACGGCTTTTTCTAATTTACCATCTTCATACCAAAGAGAAATAGCTACGCCATCAAATTTCAATTCACAAACATATTCCACTTCTTCTTGGCCCAGCATCTTCTTCACTCGCTGATCAAATTCAGCCAACTCTTCCCTATTATAGGTATTCCCTAGGGAGAGCATAGGATATTGATGTTTTATTTGAACAAAATTCTTGGATATACTCCCTCCCACTCTCTGACTTGGACTATCCATCCTTAAAAGTTGAGGGTTTTCTTTTTCTAATTTGATAAGCTCAACAAGCAGTTGATCATATTCCAAATCAGAAATCTCTTGTTTAGATTGATCATAGTATAATTGATTATGATGTTCTATTTCATAAGAAAGTTCTGATATTCTTTGCTTTGCTTGCTCTTGAGTCATTGAAAATATTTTGTGATTTACGCTGCCAAATATAATACCAAAATCTCTATTTTCACTCCCCATAATAAAGAAAACGGTATAAGGTTTCGTTAAATTCGGCTACTATCAGTATTATTTATAAATTAGCTTTCTTTTAATAAGAACAATTAATTCTATGAGCAAAATTACTCGTATCGTCGTTACTGTTGTTTTCACCCTACTCTTGGCACTATCTCTTTGGTATTTTAGTAGTTTAGTGACATCTTTAATTATTTCACTAGTATTATCACTCATTGGAAGACCATTAGTGAGAGCCCTAAGGAAAGTAAAAATCGGAAAACATCGAATATCAAATGCTTTAGCTGCGGTTATGACCCTAATCACACAAGTCGTTCTCATGGTTTCTATCATTCTCATTTTCATACCTATAGTAAGTTACCAAGCCACAGTAATCTCCAATATTGACAACAAAAGAGTATCCAATAATTTGAACAAAACCATACACAATATCGATAAGAGACTATTGGAATATGGTCTTATCCAACCCGACGAACAATTGGAGCTACTTATTGATGAAAAGATTACACAAATAGTAAATGTGGCCACTTTTTCTAATATCATCAAAAACCTATTGAGCTTTACGGGAAACTTTTTCATTGGATCCTTTTCTGTATTGTTTATGACTTTCTTCTTCCTAAAAGATGAAAATCTCTTCGTTAATATGGTTTTAGTTCTCACTCCCTCTCAACACTCTAAAAAGATAAAAAACATACTCCGAAAAACTAGAGAATTGCTAGCTCGATACTTCATTGGGTTAATGATAGAAATAGCGTCTATGATTACACTCCTCATCTTAGGACTTACCTTCCTAGGAGTTCCAAGCTCTGTGTTAATTGGATTTTTTGGAGGCACCATGAATGTCATCCCCTATTTAGGACCAGTGATTGGAGCATCAATAGGAACAGTATTAGGCGTTTTAGGCGAACTGGGTGCGGGTAATTACTTAGACTTTTATTTGGTAAGCGGAAAAGTAGTTTTGGTTTTCTTGGCCGCCAACTTAATAGACAATATTATTCTACAGCCACTCATCTATTCCAACTCAGTGAAGGCCCATCCTCTCGAAATCTTTATCGTAATTATGATGGCTGGTTCTTTAGGTGGTGCCATAGGAATGATTTTAGCCATCCCAACCTATACCGTGCTTCGTATTATTGCAGGTGAATTTTTAGGTGAATTTAGGCTGGTACAAAGCCTCACAAAAAAAATATAACTTATTTTGGTTTTCTGCGTATAAAAGTCAAAACCGAAGTTATGAGCGAAAATTCTTCAACAACAAAAGTATTACTAGCCCTATTGGCAGGAGCGGGAATTGGTGCAGCAATAGGAGCGGGAGCAGCTTTATTATTGACCCCAAACGATGGTAAAACCAATAGAAAAAAGCTAAAGAATAAAATCAATCAAATGTCTTCTGATTTTCATGAAACTGCCGAAAGCATTATGGATGAAATAGAGGACGGGATTGAAGAATTGACCAAAAGTCAAACTGAAAAACCAGCTGAAGATGGACAATAATCCTGCTTTTAAAACTGCCGATTTAATGAAGAATTATGTGAATCTTAGGATTGACATTACTCTTCTTGCTATAAGTAATAAAATGAGTCATGCTGCGGGATACTTTGTATTCGCTATCATCATGGGTTTTTTAGCGTTATTTGTAAGTCTATTTTTATCTTTAAGCCTTTCTGAATGGTTAGCAGACGTTCTGAACATGCCCGGCATGGGAAACCTCATCGTCAGTCTTTTTTATATCATTCTTGGATTCATTCTCTTCATCTTTAAGAAGCCATTGATTTTAGATCCCATCCATAAGAATATAGGAGGCTTGGTAGATATGAGTGATTTAAATAGTGCCAGTGCTATTCAAGAAGATCTAGGCTTAGAAGGAACCCTAGAGCATCTAAAACAAAATTTAAGAGATACAGAATCCTCTTTCGATCAAAACATTGTAGACATTAAGGATTATTATTCTTTTGAGCAATTGAAAGATAGATTTATCACTTCCATAACATCAAATCCTCAGAATATCTTAAATGGCCTGCTAATTTTGCGAGAAATTATTGTTAATCGCAAAAGAAAGAAGTGAGAAAAAAAATAGCCTATTATTTTGGTTTTATAAGCGTATTAAGTTTTGCCAAAATTAAAAACTTAGCCGTCTTATATTCTAGCTATTATATTTCCCTATTAAAGAAAACCCCAATTCATAAAGGAGAACCCTGGAGTTTATCCCTAGAAACTGGCACTTTCTGCAACCTTTCCTGCTTGGAATGCCCATCCGGACAAAAACAATTTACTCGTCCAACAGGCACTATGAATTATGATGATTATAAATCCATCATCGAAAAGCAAAAGAAATATCTAATATGGCTTATCCTCTATTTTCAAGGCGAACCATATTTGAATAAGCAGTTTTTTAAAATGGTGGAATATGCTCATTCACAAAGAATATTCACCTCCACCTCTACCAATGGCCATTTCTTAAATCATGATAATGCCATAAAAACCGTAAATTCGGGATTAAACAGAATCATTATTTCATTGGATGGCCTCGACCAAGAAACCTACGAAAAATATAGAGTTGGCGGACAGTTTAAACAAGTTATCCAAGGCATAAAAAATCTAGTCCAAGCTAAAGAAGAACTCAAATCTGCCACTCCTTTTATCGTGCTTCAGTTTATTGTTTTTAAAACCAATGAGCATCAATTAAAGCTTCTTCAGCAATTCAAAGCTGATATAGATGCCGACAAAATTGAAATCAAAACCGCTCAAGTTTATTCAAAAGAAGATAAAAACCATTTGATTCCAAAGGATTCCAAACACAGAAGATACCAGCAAAATAAAGATGGAACATGGGCCATCAAGAAGAAACTACCCAATAAATGCAAAAGGATGTGGCGAGCTAGCGTTATCACCTGGGATGGACAAGTGGTACCCTGTTGCTTTGATAAAGATGCGGACCATCAAATGGGCAACCTATTAGAGGATTCTTTCCAAAACATCAAAAGCAATAAAAAATACACAAACTTCAGAAATCAAGTTTTTTCTAATCGTTCAACCATTGAAATTTGCAAAAATTGCTCGGAGGGATTATAAAATTACTATTTTTGAAGCTTCAAAATGAGATTTCCTGTAAAACCAAATATATCATGAAATAGCTTTGAGCTCATTTGATGATCATAAGCCGGAATAAGCCGCAAAAATCAATTCAAAAATTTAATCTTTCTTATCATGAAGAAATGGTCATTATTAGCATTACTTTTTATTACAACTTTTACCTTTGCCCAAAGCAGCTTACTTCGCTTTCCCGCTTTAGATCCCAGTGGCGAAAACATAGCGTTCACCTATCAAGGTGATATCTGGGTAATGAATTTAAAAAATGAAATCCCCGTCAGGATTAGTATCCACGAAGCCTACGACGCTTATCCAACATGGTCTCCTGATGGTAATCAAATTGCCTTCTCATCTAATAGATATGGCTCGGAGGATGTCTTCGTCATCAACAAAAATGGCTCCGGATTAAAACGTTTGACATTTCACCCTTCAAATGATAAAGTAAATTCTTGGGCTATAGCCGATAGAATTGTATTCGAGACTAGAAGAATTTCAGCTCAGGTAGAAAGAGATCAAGAAATATTCTATGTTTCACCAGAAGGAGGAAATCCAACAAAACTGATGGAAGCATTAGGAAGTAATGCTATTGAATCTCCAGATGGTAAACAAGTAGCTTTTGTAAGAGGTAGTTGCAGAATAGCTCGTCAGGCTTATCAAGGATCTGCTAACAGAGACATTTGGATTTTCAATAAAAAAGACAAGAGCTATACTCAAATCACCGCAGAGAACTATAATGAGTTTTATCCTATTTGGGAAAATGACGAAAGCTTATTCTACATCAGTAGCAACGGAGCTCAGATTTACCAACTCAACCACATTTTCCTTCCAACAATGAAAATAGAAACCAAAACTTCATTTAAAGACTTTGGTTTACGCTACTTCTCTTATGCACCAGAGAAAAAATTATTGGCATTGGAAAGCGGAAACCATATTTATCTGCAAGAAAGCAATTCCACTAAAGCCATGGCTTTAAATTTGAAAATGGATTTTGAAAACAGAAAAAACAATATTAAACACGAAACATTTACTGGCGAAGTAAATGCTTATCAAGTATCTCCAAATGGAAAATATTTAGCATCCAGTATCAAAGGAAATATCTTTATCACACAAGCCAAAGATAAAGACAACTTCACCAAAACATTAAGCAACGATTCATTTATTAATTCTGATCCTGTATGGTTAAATGATACTTGCTTACTATTTATCAGCAATAGAAATGGTGTAAATGAAGTTTTCTCTTTAGCATCCTCTGATGAAAAAGAAGTAAACTTATTTAAATCTTTGAAGCACGAAATTAAGAAAGTCATCTCAGCTGAGGAAGACATAAATAAACTCGTTCTATCTAATGAAAAGACCAAAGTAGCCTACCTTATCGGAGATGGCCAATTAGTTGTAGCCGACATCAATGAAAAGGGATCGACCAAAAACGAAATTACACTACTAGATACTTGGGCAGAGCCTTCAGGAGTTTGCTGGAGTCCTGACGATCAATACTTAGCTTATTCAAAATCTGACTTGGATTTTAATAGAGAAATTTACATTCACAAAGCTGACAACAGCATGGCCCCAGTAAATGTGAGTATGCACCCCAGAACAGATGCCAGTCCGTCTTGGAGTCCTGATGGTAAAAAGCTAGCCTTCTCCTCCATCAGAAACTATGGCAATTATGATATTTGGTATGTTTGGTTGCAAAAGAAAGACTATGAAAAAACCATGACAGAATGGAAATTAGAGGATTCTGAAGACGATGATAAGAAAAAAGACGAAGATAAAGTAGAAGTAAAAATAGATTTCGATCAAATTTATAATCGATTGTTTCAATTAACCTCTCTTCCTGGAAACGAAGGAAGCCCTATATTTTCTGAAGATAGTGATTTCATCTATTTCACCTCTAATAGCAATGAAGATGGCAAAACCGACCTTTACAAAATCCGTTGGGACAAAAAAGAAGTGAAAGCCATTACCCAAAAAGGGAAGGCTGGAAGAGGAATGCAATTAAGTCCAGATGGCAAATATCTTTATTTATTGAATAAAGGAGGAAAACCAGGGAGACTAAAACTCACAGGTGATAAGATGGAAAACATTCCTGTTAAAGCAGTTGTGGATGTAGATTTACAAGCCCAGAGAGCACAAGTTTTTGAACAAGGATGGAAAGCCATCAACCAAGGTTTCTACGACCCTAAATTCCACAGAAGAGATTGGAATCAAATAAAAGACATTTACCAATCCATAGCTTTAAGTGCTAGCACCGATGAGGATTTCAGAGAAATATTCAATTGGATGTTGGGTGAAATTAATGCCAGCCATATGGGCTTATATGGACCTAGAAGCAAAGAGAAAAAAGCGGAAAGTGCTGCTTTATTAGGTATAGAATTCAGCTCTAATAATAATGGAATTCAAATTGACAGAATCCTCAAAGGAAGCCCTGCAGATAAAGAAGAAAGCCAATTAATGCCAGGTGATATCATCACAGCCATCAACCAAGAAGAACTTTCTGAGGAATCTAATCTTTATGAAATACTTGCCAACAAAACCAACCAAGCCACTATTCTTAATGTAGATAGAGAGGGCAATGATAAAGAAATCGTCATCCGTCCAACATCAGACCTAAACACCGAGAAATATAATGATTGGGTAGAATTCAATAGAAATTTAGTGGACGAATTGTCCAATGGTGAATTAGGATATCTCCATATTAAAGCCATGGGTTGGCCCAGTTTCGAGCTTTTCGAAAGAGATTTAATGGCTGCAGGATATGGTAAAAAAGGTATATTAATTGATGTTAGATATAATGGTGGTGGATGGACTACAGACTACTTAATGGCTGTTTTAACGGTGAAACAACATGCTTACACAGTACCTAGAGGCGCTACAAAAGATCTAGAAAAAGAGCATAAAAACTTCAGAGAGCATTATGCATTTGGTGAAAGACTTCCTTTTGCCAGCTGGACTAAGCCAAGTATTGCATTATGTAATCAGAACTCGTATTCCAATGCAGAAATCTTTTCACATGCCTATAAAAGCAATAACCTTGGTACTTTAGTTGGAACACCAACATTTGGTGCAGTTATCTCAACTGGAGGTAAAGGCTTAATTGATGGTGGCTATATCAGATTGCCATTTAGGGGATGGTATGTAAAAGAAAGTGATGCCAATATGGAGTTGGTTCCTGCTACTCCAGATATCATCGTTGATATAAAACCCGATTCGCGAGCGAATGGGAAAGACGAGCAATTGGAGAAAGCTGTAGAAATTCTTTTGGAGCAGATTCAATAGAAATCTAAGTCATAAATAATAATAATAATAAGGGTGTTGCAGTTAAATGTAACACCCTTTTTATTTTTAACTAATTACTAAGAAATCACAATTTCACGCTGAAATTTAGAATGTTACCTTTGCAGTAACAAATACATCAATTTATGAGAAATATAATAATCATCAGTATCTTTCTGATAGGAATGAGTATATCTTTATTCGCAGGAGGATATCAAGTTCGATTGCAAGGACAAAAACAAACAGGAATGGGCCTGATTGGAACTTCAACAAATTTTGGAGCCAGTAGTATTTTCTATAATCCTGGAGCCCTGTCCATGATGAAAACAGAATACAGCTTCCAAGTAGGCGCCAATTTCATCAATAGTAATGTGATTTATCAATCTACCACCTCTAGCTACACCGCGGAAACCGATAATCCCTTAAGCACTCCAGCTTACCTTTATGGTGCTGCAAAATTAAGCGACAAATTAACTCTAGGAGTTGGATTTTACACCCCTTATGGATCCTCAGCCAAATGGGATAAAGATTGGGCAGGTAAAAACTTAATCCAAGAAATCTCTTTACAAGCTTTCTATATTCAACCAACCCTTTCTTATAAAATCAACGATAAGCTTGGTATTGGAGCGGGATTGGTCTTAGTACAAGGAAATGTAGATCTGCAAAAAGCTTTACCCTATAGCGAACAGTCATATACAAGATTAAAAGGTAGTGATTTTGGTGCCGGTTTTAATATTGGAGTCTATTATCATGCCACTCAAAAATTGAATATCGGTATCGCCTACCGCAGTCAAATTACCATGAAAGTGGATGGAGGAACAGCCATTTTCCGTATTCCAGAGAGCCTAGAATCCATAGTGGCTCCCAATAATAAATTTAGTGCAGAACTTCCTCTGCCAGCTAATTTAGACTTTGGAATCAGTTATCAAGTGACAGAGAAATTTTTGGCAGCCTTGGAAATAAACTATGTATTTTGGGGAAGCTATAAAGAACTTAGCTTCACATTTGAAGAAGATGGAGATATACTTAACAATATCAACACTAGAGAATACTCTAATACTTTGATTCCTAGATTGGGTCTAGAATATAAACTTAACAACATGTTTATTTTTAGAGCTGGTGGATATTTCGACCCTACTCCTACCAACGAAAAATATTTTACTCCAGAAACCGTAAGCCTCGATACTTGGGCCTATACTTTTGGCCTCAGCATCATGGCCTATAAGAACCTTAGTGTCGATTTAACTTACCTAGGAACTCATGGAAAAGAAAGCGTAAAAATGTATGAGCCCGATAATTTTGAAGGCAGATACAAAACAGCAGCTTCCATATTTGGTATTGGAATCAATTATAACTTTTAAGGAAAGGAATGAAGATGAAAAATAAATATATATTCTTGGCTGCAATAGCCTTAGGCCTATTGTCTTGTAAGCCAGAAATTAACGATGGATTTGAACCCAGTGCCGGAAAAGCAGACTTTTCAAATTATGTGGCACTAGGAAATTCACTAACGGCAGGTTATGCCGATGGCGCTTTATACCGCAGAGCACAAGAGCAATCGTGGACTAATTTATTGGCTACTCAATTTAAAGAAGTTGGTGGTGGAGAATTTGTTCAACCAGCTGTTATGAGTGAACAAGGTATTTTACCGGGGAAACTCAAATTAGCAGTGGTAAATGGAAGTCTAGCTCCAGTTCCTGCCGAAGATGGTGACTTAGAAGCTTTCTTTCCACCCTTAAATTATACAGTTAATAACCTTGGTGTTCCAGGTGCTAAAGTGAGTCATCTCTTAGCCCCAGGTTATGGAAACATAGAGAATTTAGCAGCTGGCTTAGCTAATCCTTATTATATCCGTTTTGCCACAACACCAAATACCACTGTTATTGAACAAGCTCTCGCAATGAACCCCACTTTCTTTTCTTTATGGATAGGAAATAATGATGTTCTAGGGTATGCCAGCTCTGGTGGAGCCGGTGATTTTATCACTCCTCTTGCAGACTTCACTAATTATTATGGTGCTTTAGCCCAAACCTTAGCTTCAACAGGAGCTAAAGGTGTTTTAGCTAATATTCCAGAAATAACTAGTGCAGCCTATTTTAATACCGTCCCCAATAATGCCTTGGAAATTGATGCAACTACTGCTGCCCAAATGAATCTAGGATTGAGTTTTATCGAGGGGCAAATGAACGCTATCCTCTCACAGGCTGGCTTACCTGAATTTTCCTATAATATCGAATTTAAACCTGGAGCCAACCTCTTTCTTATCGAAGACAATAACTTTATATACGGAGACCTCCTTGATGCTATTGCTGATACAACTACTGACCCACTTAACAAGCTATTGATGCAAAGAGTTCAGTTCAGACAAATGACTGCCAGTGAACTTTTAACATTAAGAACACCACAAGATAGTTTAGCCATGGGAATGGGAAGCTTCATGGCTGTTGATGGAATTGCTCTACCTTTGCCTTTCGGCATTCCAAATAAATATGTTTTAGATGCTGATGAAATGCATTTGGTAGCCACAACAATAAATTCCTACAACACAGTAATTAAAAACACAGCCGAACAATACGATTGGGCCTTGGTAGATGTTAACAGTATTTTTAATGAAGTTAAAGATGGAATTACTGTTGATGGAATCAACCTAAATGCTGATTTTGTATCAGGTGGTGTATTCAGCTTAGATGGAATTCACCTTTCCCCTCGTGGGAATGCCATGGTCAGCAATTACTTTATACAGGCCATCAATAAAAAGTATAATTCAGCCATTTCCACTGTAAATATTTCAGCGTATAATGGCGTTGAATTTCCTTAAAATGAATTTTAACAAAGAATAATGAAGCGGCTTACGGCCGCTTTTTTTGATCCAACTCATTTCATGATATCAATTTTATTTTGTCCAAATTCTGAAATATTTAAACAAAACTTTGATTTGGCTCTAATTTTTACTATTTTTATAATTAGAAACAATTAAATCTAATCTAATGGAGAATTCGAACAATTCACAAAATAACCTTCCTCTTGTAAGCATTGTTTCTGTGCAATATGGTCATGCAGACGTGACTATTGAAATGGTTAAATCATTGAGAAAAATCACCTATCCCAATATAGAAATCATCATTGTTGACAATGCAAGCCCCGACGAAAATCCGAAACAAGTAAAAGAAGAATGCCCTGAAATTATCTATATTGAAAGTAAAGAAAATTTGGGCTTTGCTGGCGGAAATAATTTAGGAATCAATGTGGCTAAAGGGAAGTATATTTTGATGCTAAATAATGATACAGAAGTGGAACCAGACTTCTTAGAACCATTAGTAGCCAAAATGGAGAGCGATCCAAGTATTGGAATTGTTGGTCCAAAAATTAGATTTTTCCATTCACCCGACACCTTGCAGTATGTGGGATACGAACCTATTAACCCCATCACACAACGGGGAGGAGCTAAAGGTTTTGGAGAAAAGGATGTAGGACAATATGAAGAGGATTGTGAAGCTAGCTATGGACATGGCGCCGCAATGATGGTATCCATGGAAGCCATAAATAAAGTTGGACTGATGGCTGATATCTTTTTCCTCTATTATGAAGAACTGGATTGGGCACATAGAATCAAAGACGCTGGATATAAAATATATTACGTTCATAATTCATTAATATATCACAAGGAATCTATTTCTACTGGAGGAAGAGTGAGCCCTTTACGAGCTTATTATATGACTCGAAATAGAATTCTATATTTAAGACGAAATTTTTCTGGTATGACTTATTTTTTAGCTATCTTGTACCAGCTTTTCGTGGCAGTACCAAAAAACTCGTTGATGATTGCTATCAAAGGAAATCCGAAATATATTAGAGCCTATAATAAGGGGGTATTATGGCATCTAGCACACCTATTTGATAAGAAAATAAAACTAAGCCCTCGCTTAGAAGAATCAAAATAATACGGCTATGGACATTATCTTAACAATATTAAACATCATCCAATGGGTATTTTTCGTCTATCTACTCATCACAACCTTGTATATCTTCATCTTTGCTTTGGCAGGTTTATTTAAATATAAAAAACCCAAACCCATTGATGATAAAAAGCGTAAATATGCTGTTATGATTCCTGGTTATAAAGAGGATGAAGTTATTGTAGAAGTTTGTGAGGATGCGCTACATCAAGATTATCCTAAAGAATTATACGATGTAATAGCTATTTGTGATTCCTATCAACCAGAAACCATTGTTGCCTTAAAAAAGCTACCCATCAAAGTGATCGAAGTATCTTTCGATAAAAGCACAAAGTCAAAAGCTCTGAACAAAACCATGGAAGTTTTAGGCGACGACTACGATGTGGCTTTAATTCTAGATGCCGACAACCTTATGGAAGAAGATTTCATTACTAAAATGGATGAAGCTTTCAGAGCTGGATTTAAAGCAGTACAAGGACATAGAGTTGCAAAGAATACAGATTCGAACTTCGCCATTCTCGATGCCGTAAGTGAGGATATAAATAACCACATCTTTAGAAAAGGCTCCAGAATCATGGGCGTTTCCAGTGCCATCATCGGTTCTGGAATGGCTTTTGAATACACCTTTTTTAAGAAGATGATGAGTGAAGTACATGCCATTGGTGGTTTTGATAAAGAAATAGATTTAAAGATGTGTAGAGACGGCATTACCATTGAATATATAGAAGATGCCTATTGCTATGATGAGAAAGTGCAAAAAGCCGAAGTTTTTCAAAACCAAAGAAGAAGGTGGCTTAGCGCTCAAATCGTTTACTTCAAAAGATTTTTCTTTAAATCTTTCTTGGCATTAATCACTAAAGGAAACATAGACTTCTTTAATAAGGCCTTTCATACTTTCTTGCCTCCCCGTATTCTCTTATTAGGATTCATGGGAATAATATTCTTCATCTCTCTGTTTTTCTACCCCCACCCAATGGCCATACTTTGGATCAAACTATTTGCTTTGGTATTTATCACTTTTGTGATTTCTGTACCTAGGAAATTCTATAATAAACAAACTTTAAAAGCGATTATTTCACTACCAAAAGGATTTTTCCTCATGTTTTTATCATTATTGAAAGTTAGAGGAGCCAACCAAAAATTCTTACATACTAAGCATACGAGTACCGGAACAAATATTAAAAATATTAAGAACCAAAAAAAATAAAATGATTGGACGAGACATTATTGTCATAGGGATTCAACCTTGGGACATTGAAATCGGTAGCAATTGTAAAAATATTGCTGAGGAAATGTCAAAGTACAACCGAGTACTTTATGTAAATTCTCCTTTAGACAGAAACACGAAAAAAAACAAAGCCTCGGATGAAAGAACTCAAAAAAGAATCCGAATTTGTGAAGGAAAAGAAGATAATCTAGTACAACTTTCTACCAACATGTGGAACTTATATCCACACCGTATGATAGAATCCATCAATTGGCTTCCTGATGGCAAACTTTACGACTTTATCAATAAAAGGAACAATAGAAAATTTGCTGCAGATATTCAAGAAGCTATAGACCATCTTGGATTTAAAGACTTTATCATCTTTAATGATAGCAACATGTTTACAGGCTTACATCAAAAAGAGCTTTTGAAGCCCAAAACCTACGTTTATTATATGCGGGATTACCTCACCAAGAATCCCTATTGGAGGAAGCATGGTTTAAGGATTGAGCCTAAATTGGTTGAAAAAGCGGATGTGGTTGTGAACAACTCTACCCTCTATGCAGAATATGGCCGCCAGTTTAACAAGCATAGTTATATGGTTGGACAAGGCTGCGACGTGAGTCTTTTTAGAGATGCAGATGGAAGTATTCCTATTCCTGAGGATATGAAAGAATTTAAAAGTCCTGTAATAGGATATGTTGGTTTCTTATCGAGTAGAAGATTAGATATTGATTTATTAGTCTTTATGGCCAAAAAAAGGCCAAAGTGGAGTATCGTTTTAGTAGGGCCGGAAGATGAGAAATTTGAAGCTTCAGAATTACATAAATTAGAGAATGTGCATTTCTTGGGAAGCCGCGATAGTAGCCAGCTTCCATCCTATATTAAAGCTTTTGATATAGCCATGAACCCTCAGTTGATTAATGATGCTACCATTGGAAACTACCCTAGAAAAATAGATGAATATTTGGCCATGGGAAAACCAACCATTGGCTCCGCAACTAAAGCCATGGATTATTTTAAAGACCATACCTATTTGGCTTCTACTCATGAAGAATGGGTCGCCGTCATTGACAAAGCCTTAAATGAGGATTCTAAAGAACTACAAAAGGAGCGCATATCTTGTGGCACAAGTCACTCTTGGGAAAATAATGTAAAAGAGATATTCAAATATGTAACTGCTTTTGAAAATGGCTGGAAAGACCTTTAAATGATAAGACTATGGGACTAAAAGAAAAACTAAAATCTGACCCCAGATTAAAAAGATTGGTGATGTGGATGATTCATCCTCCTCGTCGTCCTCGGCCTAGGTTGTGGATTCGATTATTTGTGAATCCTTTCTTTCATAAAAAAGGCAAACATGCCTTAATCAGAAGACGACAATCAAGAATCGATGTGATGCCTTATAATAAGTTTGATGTTGGAGCCTACTCTACGGTGGAAAGCTTTACCACTGTCAATAACGGGTCAGGAGATGTGATTATTGGTGATAGATGCCGAGTTGGTATTGGAACAGTTATCATTGGACCTGTCACCATGAAAAGTGGCTCTGGAACTGGTCAACATGTTTTTATGGCTGGCTTTAATCATGGCTATAAAGATGGGACCCAAAACTCTTCAACTCAAGATTTAGATGTGAGAGGAATCACCATTGAAGAGGATGCTCATATTGGAGCCAATTCAGTGATTGTAGCAGGAGTTACCATTGGTAAAAGATGTCAGGTGGGCGCAGGCAGTGTGGTTACTAAAGATATTCCACCATACAGTGTTGCTGTAGGAAACCCAGCAAGAGTGATTAAGAAATTTAATCATGAAACTAATGAATGGGAAAAAGCTTAAACCTTTTCATACCCATTTTTACATATATATTGAATACTGCTGCTTTAAGCAATATTTATAGGCTAGTGCACAGGGCGAGAATAGTAGAACACTACTCTAAATTTTTCTTGCAAATATTTTTCAATTGCTCTAAATTATCTAACTTCCCAGCATCCCTAAGTTCTCGTGCTTCTCTTGAAAAATACTGATGTGACTTTAGAAATCCTTTTTCGAAGCCTATCCATTCATCAAAAGCAATATCTTTAACTCCTAACCTCCTCCATTCTAATTGCAACTTGGAAGCCAAAATAAAGAAATCATCACGACCTAAATAATCTAAATCAGCATCACATAAAAACTCCTCTAAAACAGTTTTTGGTGATTGTGGCAATTTAGTAGCTTGAATCATATTAGCCACCATTTCGACATCTTCAGAAGAATAACCAAACCCAGGCAATACTTTTCTTACTATCTCTATACTCCTATCTTCATGGCCATCAAAAACATCTATCAATCCCACATCGTGGTATAATGCTGCTGTTTTCAACAAGGTTAATTCATGCTCCGCTAAGCCATGCATTTTACCATAATTAACCGCTGCTTGAACAACGTCTAAGGTATGGGCTAAATCGTGATATAAAAAATCCTTACTGAGATCTGAACCCAATTCATTGAGTATATATTGCTTGGCGCGAGAGAAATCTATCATATAGAAAAAAGGGGCCGAATAAAACGCCCCCTATATTTTTTATTTAAATATTAACCTTAGTACTGTACTATCTTTTCCCAGTTAAATTTTCTAGGATTGATACACATGGTTGGAATTTGAGAGGTATTGAAAATCATATCTTCATCATAAGAACCTAAAAGATAATTAGTCCAATTAGTATCAGGATTAGTCATAATCATGATTAAATCTGAGTTGATAGAAGTAGCATAATCAATTACTTTCTGTGAGAAATCGCCACTCTTAGGAGCCACATTCACTGAATATTTCACACCTTCTTCTTCAAAATGCTTTGTCATGGTCTGCACAGCAGCTTCTATGGCTTCACCTTCTATTTGATAAATTTCAATGGAAGCTTTAAATTCTTTAGCAATAAACGTGGCCCATTTTGTTTTCTCCCATGGTCCGGCATCGCTGGTAATTGGTAGAACAATTTTACTAAATCCTTTTTCGAATTTACGTTTTTGAACCACAACTACAGGGACAGGAGAGCTGGTAATCACTTTTAAAGCAAAACTACCGGTCAACTTCTGAATACCTACTTTACCATGAGTTCCTAAATAAACAAGGTTGGCTCCAATTTCTCTGGCAACATCAGCAATGGTGGTAAAAATATCGCCTTCTTTAGTTAAAAAGCTTACTGTAACACCAAATTTCGCATTCAATTCATTGGCAATAGCTTGCATTCTAATATCAATGCTTTCAGCTTGTAAATTCTCTTGCTTTAAAAATGCTTTGGTATTTTTATCGATAACATGAAGTAATCTTACTTCATAATTAATAGAAGCGGCGGCTTCAGCAGCCTGATTACTTGCATTATCTGTAGCTTCTGAAAAATCTACTGGTACCAGAATAATATTATTCATCTTATCTTCCATAGGTAGCTTATTTATTGTATTTCAATTTGATTCGTTTATTGGAAACAAAGATAAAAATAAAATATTGTCTATAAAGGAATATGAAAAAAAACTATGAAGAGAATTATTCCAAATGATATTATATATCTAATGCCTGCAGTCTTTTAGGCTCAATGGGGTCGATTTCATCGGGTTGAAGATCGAATTTGGAGAGCTCTGAGATGGAAAGATTAATCAAATCATTTCGAATAGATGAAATGGAAGCGGTTGTATTATTCAACAGCACAACTGTGATATCATGGTCTATTTCACGAGTTAAAGTAGTGGAAAAACCATGCCATAAACCATTATGGTATATCAGGTTACGTCCATTATCATTTTTAAATCGCCATCCATAGCCGTAATTGAAGGATCGAGAATATCTTGAATTGGTTTTACCTTTAGTATAAGCCTCCTCTAGAGTTTCTGATTTTACCAATTGGCCATCATTTAATGCGCGTTGATAATTAAACAAATCTACCACATTTGAATAAACCGATTTATCGCCCAAAACCATATCGTTAGGTTCAAAATCATAACGATAAAGCCTCCTCCCCTTTCTATTATAGCCCATTACTCTATTTCCTAGGGTATCCATAATATCATGGCTATAAGTAAAAGTATGATTCATCTTTGCTGGTTTAAAAACCTCTTCGGCTAAAAATTCATTAAAATCTTGCCCACTCACACGCTCAACTAAAAGGGCTAAAATGGCATATCCTGTATTAGAATAAATAAACTTCCTACCTGGCCGATTATTCAAAGGAAGGTCATGCTTAATCAAAAGGTTTAAAATATCCTCATTACTAATTAAGCTATCATTATCCCAATAATTATCTACCAAATACATATAATTCTGAAGTCCTGCAGTATGTTGCAAAAGCTGCTTCACAGTAATATCTTCATAAGGAAATTCAGGTATAAATTTTGTTACTGTATCTTGAAAAGAAAGCTTCCCTTGGTCTTTAAGTAGCATAACAGCGGTTGCTGTAAATGACTTGCTCACCGATGCCAACTGAAAGCTAGATGCTACCTCTATCTTATCCTTGGTTCTATAATTACTATATCCATTGGCGTAGGTCATCAATATCTGACCTTTATAAGCGACCAAAGCAGTTCCTCTAAAACCATTTATTTCCAACCTCCTATGCAGCACACTGTCAACATGATGAAGCTCTTCTCTATTTAGGTATTGAGGTTCTTTTTCAATGTATTCGGGAGCTAACTCTACAGCCTCGGTGGTCCCTATCCCAATAGGAAAGGCGATAAATAAAAATGTAACAATATAAAATATAAACTTAGTAAACCCCATTAAATACTACTTTCTCCAAAGTTAACGCATGTTGTGCCGACAAAAGTATACAAAAATACAAGTTTTCAACATCAATTTTTTAATTACCTATCAACAGTATTTCTTATATTTGTCAAAGTATTTAGCTATCAAACGATGAGTGAAGAAAACAAATTAGCATTCCCACAAAAGATTGACATTGATTCTTTTCCTAAAGAACAAAAGAAAAAGCGACGCAGAAAAAAATCTGGCATCAGATATAAAATAAGGAAAAAGTATAAAAATTGGCAAGAAGAACGTGAATGGAAAAAATCACAAAAGAGTAAATACAAACCTAGCTTGGGAGAGAAAACACTCATTTTCCTATTGGCTCCAATTGCTGATTTCATGGACGACATCAGAAGGGAAAGAAAAATCAAAGAATCTCTCCATAAAGAAAAGAGGCCCAATTTCTTTGTGAGATTATACCTTATGTATAAAGAAAACCAAGAGGAGGCCAAGGAAAGCAAATTCTTAAGTAGAAAGATTAGAAAATCGTTAAGCTTCGATTTAGATCAAGACAAAAGAGTTTTCAGCTTTAAGGATGAATATTTACATATGAAGGACACTTGGAAAATCCTACCATGGAACAAAAGTCGTGAATTAGAGAACATGTTTGCTTCCACTTTCACCATCCTTCTGGCATTTAGCCTTAACTACCTATTAATTCAAGGAGCTAAATATGGTATTGCTCGATTTTTTCATATTCCAGCGCTTTGGCAAGATGGCAGAATCATATTCAATATCCCTGACCCATCGCCACTATGGACCTATTCCAGTGTGATGAGTGTTTATATTATTGGACCTTTTTTAGTTTTTGTAGTTGCTATGGTATTTAATAGCTTGCACAATAAAACCAAAGATAAAAGCTCCTTTAAAGCCTTATTATATTTATGGCTTAACTTAACAGCTTTCATTCTTTTCTTTGGAACATTTGTTGCCGGAATATTTACGGACAGGGGATTTGGCTACGTACTGGGATGGCTCTACATACCTAAATACATTGAAATTCCTTTAGGAATATTTTCGGTATTTATGATATGGATGATTGGTTTCTCAGCTGGAAAAAAGTTAATTGCATTCGCTCCTCAAAGAGCTTTCTATACGAGTGTTCTTCCCCAGTTTTTTATCAAAATACTGTATATATACATCCCTGTAATTCTCAGCATCTCTATTTTATTATTAATAGGATTTAATAATAGGGACTTCACCATACAATTAGTCTATATATCATTTATAGGAATGCTCACCCCTACCCTTAGGTTTATACCTGAAAGAATGGAATAATTATGAATATGAAAACGATCTGTATCATTTTACTAACTTTGCTGTTCATGAATGGCAAATCACAAGATAACTTTGAATTAATAGTCCTTGGAAGTGGTGGAGGAACTGATGAGAGCAATCTATCAGCCTATTTAATTGCCGCAAAAAACAGCGATAAATACCTTTGTCTCGATGCCGGAACCTTAATGCATGGTTTAAATTTAGCAGCCAAAGCAGGTCATTTTGATCATTTAGAACATTCAAATCATCAAGAAGAACTTCCCGCTCACATACTCCACAATAATATTGATGCCTATGCCATTAGCCATACTCATCTCGACCATATTACTGGAATGCTCATTGCTGCTCCTTTTGATAATAACAAAAAGATATTCTGTTCTCCAAAAACCGGAGATGAATTGATGAATTATATCTTCCTCTCCCCTCTTTGGGCCAATTTTACTACAGAAGGAAAAGGGGCCATAGGCAAATGGGAACTCAACAGAATGAATAATAAGGAATGGTATCAAATCCCAAATAATCAATTAGAATTAAAAAGCTTCGACCTTTGCCATTCTTGCCCCAATACCTCTTCCGCTTTTTTGGTGAAGAATAAAAATGCATATGCTTTATACTTTGGCGATACTGGAGGCGATATTATTGAAGGAGAAAACAAACTAGAGAAGATTTTTAAAGAAATCACTCCGCTTATTCAAAAGAAAAAATTGAAAGCTATATTCATTGAAGTTTCTTTTCCTAATGCGCAGAAAGACCAGCAGCTATATGGTCATCTAAAACCTTCTCTATTAGAAGGAGAGCTAGAGAAATTAGCTTCTTTGGTTAATCCGAAAGAAAAAGAACAGGCCTTAATAGGAATAAAAATTTTCATCACCCACCTAAAGCCTAATTATTCAAAAGAAAACAATAGCCTTCCATTAATAGAGAAGGAAATCATGAAGATGAAGCATTATGGAGCAGAAATCATCTTTGCTAAACAAAGTGAAAAACACACATTTTAAAACATAAATTATGAGTGATAATATCAGAAATTTTGAACCAAAAATACTATGGGAATTCTTTGATGACATTTGTAAAGTGCCACGCCCGAGTAAAAAAGAAGAAAAAATAATTGCTTTCCTGAAAGAGTTTGGAGTCCAATACAACCTAGAAACCCTACAAGATGAAATCGGAAATATCCTGATTAGAAAAGGAGCCACCAAAGGAATGGAAAACAAACCTTCTGTAGTTTTACAAAGCCATATTGACATGGTGTGTGAGAAAAACTCCGATGTGGAATTTAATTTTGATGAAGATGCCATTATCCCTAGAATTGATGGTGAATGGGTAAAAGCCACAGGAACTACTTTAGGTGCCGATGATGGGATTGGAGTAGCAGCACAAATGGCGATTTTAGCTTCTGATAATATTGAACACGGACCCATAGAGTGTCTTTTCACAGTAGATGAAGAAACAGGACTTACAGGTGCCTTTGGATTAAAACCAGGATTTGTGAAGAGTGAGATTTTGCTCAACCTAGATTCTGAGGATGAAGGTGAATTATATATCGGCTGTGCCGGAGGAATCGACACCTTAGTTGAAATAGAATATGAGACAGAGGCTGTAGAAGGAGAAGTTCAGTTTTACGAGCTGACTGTAAATGGGCTCAATGGTGGACATAGCGGCGACGAGATTCAAAAAGGATTGGGAAATGCAGTAAAGATCATGAACCGAATTTTATGGGAAGCCACCAATAAGCATGGGTTACGATTAGCCAATTTCAAAGCAGGAAATCTAAGAAATGCCATTGCTCGTGAGGGTTTTGCCACCGCTTGTATTCCTTTAGATCAAAAAGAAAACTTCGAAACTTTCTTTACCAAATTAGCTAGTGATATAAAAGCTGAATATGCCATCACAGAAGAAAATCTAAACATCACATTTACCACTTCAGAAGACAAAGCAGAGGTATTGCAAGCAGAATATCAAAATGCCATCCTCAATTCACTTTATGCTTGTCCTCATGGCGTTATTGCATGGTCACAGAGCATAGCTAATTTTGTAGAAACCTCTACCAATTTGGCTTCTATTACTATGAATGACAACACTGCCTATATCACCACCAGCCAACGTTCTAGTGTAGAATCGGCGAAAGATGATATTGCCAATATGGTAGCTGCCAATTTCAGAAATATAGGAGCTTACGTAGCGCATGGCGATGGATATCCTGGCTGGACTCCAAATACCAAATCCAAAGTATTGGCTCAAACTTCAGCATCTTACGAAAAGCTATTTGGCAAAAAACCAAAGGTTTTGGCCATACATGCAGGATTAGAATGTGGATTAATTGGCGAAGTATATCCTAAAATGGATATGATTTCATTTGGTCCAACCATTAAAGGAGCCCACTCCCCCGACGAAAGAATAAAAATTGACACGGTGAAGATGTTTTGGGATTTGACTTTGGATGTGCTGAAGAATATCTAAAATTCAAATTCTAATATAGCAGACTCTGGTTTTTTTGCTCCCTTTAGGGGAAGGGGCAAACAAAAAAACATAACAAGCAAAATACGACAAAACAAACCCATCAAAAAGCGGATTCTTACTCCAAAGAATCCGTTTTTTGTTTTCTCAATAAAATCAAGTCAAACACAAAGTTCATATAACGGTTATCAACACTTGTTAATAATTAAACACTAATCTCCTATTTTTGTTTCAATTACATACGTATCAATTCTCTAATATTGCTATGTATTTAATATTTATTAATTTCTTAAAATAAAAACATGAAACATTCAATTATCAAAAGATTCTTATTTATTTCGATTCTAATGGCATTTGCTTCCTTTTCGGGGCATGCTGGTATTATTTATGTTAATAGTAATTTAACAGCTATTGGTGATGGCAACTCGTGGCCCACTGCTTACAAACACTTACAAGATGCGCTAGATGCTGCAGTGAGTGGTGATGAAATTTGGGTAGTTCAAGGAACTTATTATCCTGATTTAAGAAGTAACAATGGATTAACTATTGATAGTAATGACCCTTTAGATAGTTTTAATATGATAACAGGGGTACAGTTATTAGGTGGATTTATTGGAAATGAAAACTATGCCTACCAAAGAACCCCTGACCCAACACTAACTATCTTCAGTGGACAGATTAATACAAACTTAAACTCATATCATGTAGTATCAGTTGATAATGCTGAGAATGTGATTATTGATGGATTAACAATTAGAGATGGTTTTGCCAAAAGAATCGATAATGAAACTATTCCGAATGGGGGAGCTATAATTATGGATAATGAGTCCTCGGTTTACATAAATCAAGTTTATTTCACAAATAATAAATGTGAATATTGGGGAGCCGCAATTCAAGTCAATGGTGTTAGTTATGCTAATATTAACAATTGTATTTTTGAAGATAATAATTCAGAATACATTGGTGGAGCTATTAGTATTTATAAAGAATCCAAAGCAAACATTTCAAATTCGACCTTTACTAACAATAGTTCTAGAGGTAATGGTGGGGCTATTCATGCATACAGTATTACCCTTACTGAAAACAACCCCATTACAATAGATAATTGCACATTTACAGGTAATAAATGCAAATACCCTGGTACAGGAAAAATTGGATGGGGTGGTGCAATTGATTTAAATGCAACAATTACAGGAAGTGAAATTTACCCACAATATATTGTTTCAAATTGCAAATTTTACAGTAATGAAGCAACAGGACCAGGAGGTGCTGTTTCATCTCATGGCTCAGCACGAATAGAAAATTGTCTATTTGTTGGAAACGAATCAGAACAAGATGGAGGGGGATTATATGTAAGAATCTATTGGGCATATGAAAAGAAAAACAGAGTTAACAATTGTACTTTTTTTAATAACACTGGTGCCAATGTTAATAGCATGTTTATAAATTCAGATAACCCATCAGTACCTGTAAAAATAACAAATTCAATATTATGGGGTTCAGATTCGAACCCACAAATTGGTTCAAATAACCCAGATAATATTGACATTACCTACTCTAATATAAAAGGTGATTATGAAGGTATTGGGAATATAGATGATGACCCACAGTTAACAATGGATTATCATCTTGCTGGGAATTCTCCATCTTTAAACACCGGAAATAACTATGTAGAAAACCTACCAGAATTTGACCTAGATGGTAATGATAGAATTATTTGTTCTGCTGTTGATATGGGAGCTTATGAAACAGTTATATCAGAATGTGATGTAATTCATGTCAATTGGGATGTTGGTATAGACCCTGAATATCAAGATGGTGATGGTTGGCTTTCAGCCTATGACAATTTACAGTCAGCCCTAGATGAAGCAGAAGATGGTGATCAAATTTGGATCGCTGCTGGTACATACAAGCCAAGTACTCAGTATTCAAAAAACAAAGAAGATTTTTTGAAACACTTGGACTTATTTGAACCAGAAATATTCTCTCAGATCAAATCAAATCAAATTCCAATAGGCGAATTAATGGAGGATCCAAGAAGAAATACATTTAGACTAGATAAATCAATAGCTATTTATGGAGGTTTTTATGGTGACGAAATCAGTATTGATGAAAGAAACCAATATGCCAATGAAACAATCCTAAGTGGGAATATTGATAACCAAAATTCTCATTTAGACAATTGCTATAGTGTTGTAAGTATTTATAATGATAATTCAACACCTCTTATTGATGGTTTAACTATTAGCGATGCTTGCAGATTTAATCAGGACGCAGGAAGCATACGCTTTTTTGGAGCAAATTTGTTCATCAATAATTGTAAAATTACTAATAATTATACTACTGGTATAGGTTGTCACAGTGCTAGCAATTTAACAATCCAAAACTCTATTATCAACTACAATAATTACCATGGAATAGGAGCAGGATTAAGAATTTACAGAAGTAATGTATTGATTTCAAATTGTAAATTTGAACATAATTATAGTGAAGATGGAGGTGGAGCACTCCGTTTGTGGGGAGATAATGATATAAGTCAACTTCCATTAAACAATATTAAAATTAACCATACTATCTTTGCAAATAACATTGCTGATGGTTTTGGTGGAGCAATAATCAATAGCACTTGTAAATTTGAATTAGACCACTGTACATTCTATAATAATATTGGGAAAAACGGTAATGGCAATGCAATTTGGAATGACGATTTCAAAGATGAGGAATGTATCATAAAAAACTCGATTTTTTGGAATCCAACAGCAACGGAGCAACTTCATGGTTCACAAGAGGAATATACAGTAAAATATTCAGATGTTCAATTATTAAATAATGATCCACTTGTTACATTCCCAGGAACCGAAAATATAAACACAGATCCTTTCTTTGTGAATGCTTCGAATAATGATTTTCATCTTCAAACAAATTCATTTTCTTCTTTTGGTACACCATTGTTATCTAATGAGTGTAGCCCTTGTATTGATGCTGGAAACCCTTCTTCTCCATATGATAATGAACCATCAAATGGAAATAATTCAAGAGTGAATATGGGAATATATGGGAATACAGAGTTCGCAGCAAACCCATGTGTTTCAAATAAGGAAACAAAATCAGCCAATGCGGCACTAAATGAGAGTATTTCAAATTCCGAAATATCAATTTCACCAAACCCATTCTCAGAAAATATGAATTTCAATATTACTTCAACCGAGGATTCTAATCTAGAAATCTATATTTACAACAGTTCAGGACAACAAGTAAAATCAATTTCATCGCAAATAAGAGAAGGCCAAAACCAAATCAATTGGGATGGAAATTCAGAATACAGTTCACAACTTCCAAAAGGGATATACTTGGCAAAAATTAAATTGCAAAATAAAATAACAACCAAAAAAATAGTCATCAACTAGTTTTTTTTTTACAAGGTTTAAAATAGGACCAAATACTATTCTTCAAAAGCGGATTTCGTATTATCGAAATCCGCTTTTTTCATAAAAAACTTTATAAAAATTTCCATACCTAAAAATCCGTAAATCCACGTATTAGCTACTATTTGCATTATATGTAGTGCTCCGACTTTTTAAAATCAGACAACCATTTGCATTTTCTCTTGGTCTTGATGATTATTACCTTATTAACAGTATTTTATTTACTTTAGCGTTCACAATTTACTGTTGATAAAATTGTAAAACCAGTACACAAACCAACAATCACAATATGCGGGGGGCAACCATTTTTTCGTTTAAGCTATCCAAGCAAATACTTATTGCTTTTAGTATTCTTTTTATTTTATTTTTTTTGTTAAAGACAACAAATGCACAAGGGGATTCTTGCTATTTATCCCAACCATTTTCTACTTCAACAACTGCTACATTTCCTGCAGGAGTTAATACTCCAGATGGTGAAGATGGCCCTAATTATGATTGTCTAGGGTGGGTTAGAAATCCCGCCTGGTATTATATGAGAATTAGCGTGGCTGGTGATATTATCATCCAAATGACTAATGATGGGACAAATTCAAATGAGGGTAACGATATTGATTTTAATTTATGGGGTCCTTTTAACGATCCTCATACTCCATGTACAGCAGAGTTAACCAGTGATAAATTTGTTGACTGTAGCTTTTCCCCAGGCCCAATAGAAACTTGTGTAATTCCAAATGGTATTGTGGGTGAGTATTATATTTTAGTGATAACAAATTACTCAAATGATCCTTGTAACATTTCTTTTGAAAAAATCGGAGGAGAAGGCGAAACAGACGAAACCATCATCAATACCCAAGCAGAGAATAATGGCCCTTTATGTACTGGAGAAACTTTAGAATTAACGGCCGAAACAGTTGAAGGGGCCTCCTATCATTGGACGGGACCAAATGGATATAGCTCTAATGAACAAAACCCAACCATCCCTAATATGTTAGCTAACATGGGAGGTCTGTATTTCTTAGAAGTAACCCTAGATGATGTAACCGCTACCTATAATACCAATGTAATCTTTATTGAAGGAACCGACTTTGACATAACAGATCTGGATGGTAACCAACAAAGTACCTATGAAATTTGTTATGGAGAAAGCATTCAGTTTAAAGCTCAAGGAATTCCTGCCTTTTGGACCACCGATTGGAATGATGGCTCTACAACTACTACATCTGGTGAATATTCTGCTAGTGGAGAAATTAGTGTTACTGTAGAAAATTTCTTCGAATGCCCTACCACCAGAACTGCCACTTTAATTGTTAAAGACGAAACCAGCATTTCTCTTGATATAGATAATTTTTGTGAAGTGGAAACAGGTCTAATTTCTTTAAATGACAAAGCTAGTCCTGCAGGAGGAGTATTTACAGGACTAGGAGTAAGCGAAATCGGAGGGAATTATACCTTAGACCCCAGCTTAATCCCTGCAGGTGGGATAACAAATATACATTATGAAATAATAGATGCCAGTGATTGTGCTGCCGACAAAACCATTACTGTCAATAGATATGCCACTCCCGTGGTTACTTATTCTCCTGGAATTCCTGCCCTATGTGTGGATGCTTCAACCATAAACTTATCAGGAGGGGCACCTCCTAATGGAATATACTCATATAATGGAAATCCTGAAACAACATTTAACCCAGCCACATATGGGGTCGGGAGTCATACTATAGATTATTTTTATGAAGACCCTCAGGGTTGTTCAAATTCAGCCAGCTCAAGTATCACCATTAATGATTTGCCCAATGTAGTATTTGATGCTGTTCCTCCTGTGTGTCAAAATACTGGGATTGCCTATATTGATCAAGGTAGCCCCTCCGGTGGAACTTATGCTGGAACAAATATAAACGGTTTGGGTTGGTTTAACTCAAGTATTGCTTTGGGTGTCTATAATGTTAATTACACCTATACCGATGCCAATGGCTGCGATAATATAGATTACCAAACCATAGAAATCATATCTGGCCCTCAAGATCCTATAAGCATCAGTGCAAGTCAAATCACCTATTGTAGTGCAGAAGCTCCCACCGATTTAACTTTGGAGTGTACAGGCCCGGATGATACCTATTTCTGGTATGCCAATGATTATACAGGCACAAGTATCGGAAATAGTAAAATATTAACGATTCCCGCACCTACCGAAACAACCACCTATCTAGTACGAAGCGAAACCAGCTGTGGCAATTCCAACGAAAAAAGCATCACGGTACATGTAGATCCAAGTCCAGAATCCTATTTTGAAACTTTAGATGTTTGTGACGGTGTAAACATCTCTTTCACCGATGAATCCAACAACAATGGTGTTCCAATAACTTCTTGGAATTGGAATTTTGGTAACGGAAACTCTTCAACCCTTCAAAACCCAAGCTATACTTATACCCAAAGCGGTACTTACACCATTTCTTTGCAAGTATCTAACGGAACTTGTAGCACAACACATCAGCAAGATATTAATATCGGCGCCTCTCCCAAACCACCATTAAGCATCACACCATCAATGGAATTTTGCTCTGCTGAAACACCAAGTCAAATTAGCCTTTCCTGCACAGGACTTGATGATGCCGATCATTATTTTTGGTATGCAAATAATACATCAGGCTCACCAATTGGCAATAATAAAACCATTTCCATCAACCCACCTAATGCTACAACAAAATATTACGTTAGAAGTGAAAGCGGCACTGATTGTGGCAACTCTGCAACTTTAATGACAACAGTTACCATTAACCCTAGCCCAGTGGCCCAGTTTTCTGCTGCCAATACTTGCCAAGGGGTAAGTCAAACATTCACTAATTCTTCTTCTTCAGTTGCAAAAACATGGGATTGGAATTTTGGCGATGGAGGAACATCCTTCGTTAAAAACCCAAGTCATATCTATACACAAACAGGAACATTTACGGTTTCACTTACAGCTTCAACTAATGCCTCTTGTGAAGATACTCATACAGAAACCATAGAGGTGTTCCCAGCAGCAAACCCTCCAACTGATATCAGTGCAGATCAAACGGAATATTGTAGCAATGAAATTCCAGATGAAATAACACTCACAGTAGAAGGTATTGATGACCAATACATATGGTATAAAGGAGACCTTAATGGCACCGCTATTGGTAATTCCAAAACACTGACGATAACAGCTCCAACTGAAACATCAGAGTATTTTGCCAGAAGCGAAAGTATTAATTGCGGAAACTCTCCTGCCCAAAGTATAGTTATCACAGTTCACACAAGCCCCATCGCTGATTTTACAGTATCCAATGTTTGTCAGGAAGAAGCCATTTCAATTATTAATAATTCCTCTTCTCTTGTGGATGCCATTGATGAATGGAGTTGGGATTTTGGTGATGGAACATCTTCAACTGAAGAATCGCCAAGCCCATCCTATTCAAATTATGGAAACTATGATATCAGTTTAACAACAACAACCACCAATGGTTGCTCTGACAACATCATACAAGCCATTGAAGTTTTTGATAATCCAACAGCCAATTTCACAATGGATGAAAATTGTTTTGGCGTTGAAACCAAACTAACTAGCACCTCTACTAGTCCCATTAGTAGCATTGATTCCTATTCATGGCAATTTGATAGTCAATCTTTTAATACAAATGAGGTTTTATACAACTTCCCTTCTGAGGGTACATTTAATGTGATTCTTGAAGTGGAAACTAATAATGGATGTTCCAATATTATTAATACTGATATTGAGGTATGGCCAAGACCCGAATCTGCTTTTGAATATCTTAACCCTTGTCAATCCAATGTGGTAGAACTCACCAATAATTCATTGCCATCTACAGGAAGCACAATAGATTCCTACCTATGGGATTTTAATAATGGTGATTTTTCTACTGATGAAGATCTTACTTATATTTATCCAGTCGCTGGAATTTATGAAATCACTTTAACAGTTACCGATATCAATGGCTGTTCACATGAATTAAATCAAGATAATATCATTGTTAGTCCCACATTTGAAGTTGGAATCACCACCAGCCCTTTATGCGCAGGAGAAATGGCTAGTTTTGAAGGTGATCCCATTCCTGATTTTCTTCCTATCGACGATTATAAATGGGTGTTCCCTGATGGTAGCGAAACACATGGTAAAATCACCAATTACAACTTCTCTAATTCAGGAACATTTACAGTAGACTTAATTGGTACGTTTGGTACTTGTGAAGCTGGTAAAACAGTTGAAGTTGAAGTTTACGAACTACCAACTTCTAGTTTCTTATCGGAAGGGCTTTGCCTAAACTCTCCTATTAACCTAAGCGACCAAAGCACTGGTGATGGAGTAGCTATCACTTCATGGTCATGGGATTTCGGTGATGGAAACACCTCAACAGAAACCAATCCTAGTATCACCTATTCTTCAATAGGAAATTATTCAATCAATCTTTCTGTAACAGATGAAAACAACTGTGTAAATTCAAGTACTCAAAATATCAATATCAATCCACTCCCTATTGCTAGTTTTAGTCCACAGGCTCCCTATTGCGAAGGAGTAGACATCAGTTTTAATAATACCAGTACTTCTATTGGAAATTTCTCTGGTTATTCATGGGATATGGGTGATGGAGGAGTCTATACAACTGAATCTGCCAATCATATATTCACCAATTCTGGAGATCAAAATATTGAACTAACAGTTATTGATGAGTGGCTATGTAGTACAAGCATCACCAATACCATCAGTATCACACCCGACTTTAGTCTTGACATTACTGATTTGGGGCTCTGTGACAATATTGCTTCCACATTAAATGGCGAAGTTATCGGATCCGTAGTTACTCCAAACGATTGGTCATGGAGTTTTGATAATGGGCAAACTGCCACCGGCCAAAGTACTTCATATCTCTTCAATGGTGCTGGATCACATGATGTTATTCTGAATGCAAGTAAAAATGGATGTGAAGAAACCATCACAAAATCATTTAATGTAAACCCTGCTCCTACTGCTGAGTTTAGTAATTCTGAAGTCGCACAAAATGATCCTGTTGATTTCTCAGACCTTAGCTATACCAATGGAGGAGGCTCTTTAAGCACATGGACTTGGGATTTCAATGACCCTACAAGTGGCCCTGACAATACTTCAAACCTTCAAAACCCTAGTCATAACTTCTACCAATTAGGAAGCTATACAGTAAATCTATCCTTAGAAGATGCCAATGGCTGTTTGAGTAATTTCAACCAAACTCTTGACGTCTATGCTCCACCTGTAGTTGATTATTCTTGGGGAGCCAGCTGCGATGGTGATCTTGTACAATTTACTGATGAAAGTTCAACATTAAATGGAAGCATCACCAATTGGTGGTGGGATTTTGGGGACCCAGCCAGCGGTGTCAATAATGCTAGCACCACTAAAAACCCAAGTCACACTTTCTCTGGGCCTGGAATTTACGAAGTTCAATTGGTTGCCAAAGCCTATGGTGATGATACAATAGTAAAAGAAGTTACCGTTTATAACAACCCTATTGCAAGCTATAACTTCACTACTCCTTGTGAAGGCGATAATGTCTTATTCACAAGTACCGAAACCCTCGGAGATGCACCAATTGCTGCTTGGTCTTGGGATTTTGGAGATGGAAATGTAGCTGTTTCAGCATCCCCACAACATTTATATTCTAATGGCGGTCAGTTCACCGTGGAATATACAATTGTAGACAATTATGGTTGTTCAAATACCATATCACAAGATGTTGATGTTTGGGAGAACCCTATTGCCAATTTTAATAATAATAGTGCATGTATAGAGAACCTCACAGAATTCTTTGATATTAGCACCAATGGCGATGCCACCATTCACCAATGGAATTGGAATTTTGGAGAAGCCAGTTCTGGAGTTGAAAACACATCTACCCTTCAGAATCCAAAGCATGAGTATGGCAGTTCTGGTGACTTTACCATTACTTTAGAAGTAGAAGATTTAAAAGGATGTAAAAATATTCTAACCGAAACAGTCAATATTGCCCAAAGCCCAGTTGCCGATTTTAATGTAAACTCACTTTGTTTTGGAGAAACTACTCAGTTCTTAGACCTAAGCACTGGAGTAGATCAACCTTTAACAAATTGGTCATGGAACTTTGGCGATGGTCATGTTTCAACATCTCAGAACCCAAGTAATGATTATACTACAGATGGAGATAAAACCATTCAATTAATCATCACTGATTCCAGAAATTGCCAAGATACAAGTGAACAAACTTATTATATCACTCCAGATTTCCAATTAGACTTTATCTCTAACAATTTATGCGATAACTCTGAAGCTTTATTAAGTGCAAATGTAATAAATCCTATATTAAATCCTGATTCATGGTCATGGAGTTTTGAGGATGGACAAACAGGAGTTGGACAAGTAGTGAGCCATAGTTTTACAAGTTCAGGAAACCAATTGATAGAATTATCTGCTATTAAGAATGGTTGCGAAGAAACATTTAGCAAAACTATCTTTATCAACCCTCATCCTATATCAAACTTCAGTAATACAGAAGTGGCCCTTGGCACACCAGTAGATTTCACCGACTTGAGCACTCTCAATGG